>NZ_JVOR01000091.1:0-223293 GCF_001054715.1 Acinetobacter sp. 243_ASPC
ACATACGTTAAGGGGGCTTTTTTATGCCTAAAATAAGTGGAAAACCACTTAACTTAATTCTTTTAAAATTGCCGCGTTAAATTCAGGAATATCATCTGGATTACGTGATGTAATCAGTACCCATCCGCCTGTATTGCAGCGATGAACGGCTTCATCTACCCAGTTTGCTCCTGCATTTTCAAGATCTAGTCGGATACTTTTATACGACGTCAGGTTTTTATCTTTAATGCGTTCTGCATTGATAAATATCCACGGCGCATGGCAAATCGCGGCGATGGGCTTTCCTTGGTCGGTAAAGTGTTGAATAATATTGAGCGCGTCTGAATTTAAACGCAATAAATCGGCATTGACGGTACCACCTGCAATGACGAGTAAGTCGTAGGCTGAGGGATCAACATCAACTAAAGCCAAATCTGGCGAATATTTTTCACCTAATTCTTGATCTCCAACAACAGTTTGAACCGCTTTGTGATGCTCAGCAGCATGCTGTGTAGCAAAACCTTTTGATTTTAAAAATTCGAGTGGTTTGATCAGCTCATCATGTTCGATACCTGCATTTGAGGTAATAAAAAGCACGTGTTTGGTCATTGTTGGTCTCGTTGTTGTCATGAGTGCTTCAAGACTAACCAATACCTTTACCCAACCGTGTTGCAGTTTTATACGTGAACTGTGTCGTTAGATCAAATTTGTAAGGATTCAATACCTTTTCGATTGAATCGCAGTCATGGAGGATGATGTTTATCTTTATATTAACTCTGAAGGATTACGAGTTTCGGGTTTGAGCGCAACTTTCATCAGCGTTCGATGAATAAATCGTAACTTATCGAGTACCCCGTTAGATAGAGTAAACGGATAAGCATCGCCCAATCCCATACTTCGATTTAGTGCATTGAGTGAGTAACTTAAAGCAAACCAGTTGTTAATGGTATGCTCAAAGTCGACAGATCCAATCGGTGATTCTTTGAAGTGCATATCCGGATCGTTTTTACGATTGGCTTCGATACACAGACCTGAATGATAAGCCGTGTCTAGGGTATCCATCATATGTAAATAATGCGCCCATGTTTCAGCCCAGTCTTCCCATGGATGTGCACAGGCATAGCGACTGATATAAAACTCTTGCCAGTTCATGATTGGCCCATTTTCATAATATTCTTGTAGCGCCCGACCATAGTCTAGTCGTTCATCGCCAAAGAAATAGCGAAACTCTTCAAGCCAATCTGGATATAAATAGGTCATGACATCAAAGTAATAATGCCCACTTTCATGACGGAAATGTCCCAAAACGGTTCGATAGTTTTCGCCCATATCGAGTCGAGTTTTTTCACGATGAACCACATCGGCCTCACTGGCATTGAGGGTGATGGTGCCCATATGATGACCAGTCATCACGGGTTGGTTTGGCAAAGGTACTAAAAAATTAAATCTTAGACCATAACGGTCCTGATCGTTTTTTTTGGGACGTGGAAAGATATTGAGTTGTTGAGTCAGATATAAAAAACGGCGTTTGGCTTGTTCAAGTCGATGCCAATACATCGTGCTGTTGTTAATGGATAAGTCCGGAATCGTATGCGTAAGCCGACACGATTCACAGTAAATATTCGGGTCATCTGCTGAAACCATCCAGTTACAGGCATGATGATGATGGTAGTTGTAGCAGGGTTTATATAACTCTCCTGCATCGTCTGGATTCAGGCTTTTCCACTTTAGTTCTTCAATTCGATCAAAAGTTCCAATCGTCTTGCGATTCACTTGATAGCCCAGCAACGCATTGCAGTTTTGACAAAAGGTATTGTTAAAAAATACCTGATGATGGCAATTGTGACAGTAGAAAACTTTCATAGGAATGATCTTTTATGACGGTAGAGAGCTGCTGGGCCTGATAAAGACAACAGTAGAAGACTTGATCAAGCTGATCAACCAATGCACATTACAGTTTCAATTATACGTGAAATTGTTGCCGATGAAATCATCTGAGCAAAGAATATGCTGGGCCATTTAATACTCGATTGAATAACATAATGATCGTAAAAGCCAGACGAGTGGCTTTGCCGAAGGTCTTTTTTTGTTACCGAAACACAGTGTATTTCCATACTCAAAACGATAATGATAAGCACATAAGTCAGAAAGAATCTATAAATTCGATAGATGACAATAAGGAACCAGAATGACAACAAGCTCCAAAAAACCAATCGAATATCCACTTTATGTGGCTGGAAAAGCCAGTAAAACTGGGCAATGGCTGGATGTTCATCATAAATATACCGGTGAGGTATATGCGCGTGTTGCAGTCGCTGATGCCAAGACTCTAGAAAAAGCGACTGTTGCAGCGGTACAAGCCGAAGCTGATATGGCAGCGCTTAAGCCGTATCAAAAGCAGCAGATTTTACTGCATTGTGTGCGACGTTTTACGCAAGAAAAAGCGCTGCTGACTGATATTTTAATAGCAGAGGGAGGTAAACCACGCGCTGCAGCCGCTGCCGAGGTTGAGCGGTTGATCAATACCTTTCAACTGGCGGCCGATGCGACCACGCAAATGGATGCTGGCCGGGTGATGCCACTGGCTGTGACGCCTGTTGCGGCAGCTTATGAAGGCATGGTGAAGCATGTTCCTATTGGGGCCTTGTCGCTGATTAGTCCGTTTAACTTTCCACTGAACCTGACCGCACACAAGATTGCACCCGCCATTGTGGCAGGTTGTCCTTTTGTACTCAAACCAGCCAGTTTGACGCCTATTAGTGCCCTCAAAATTGCTGAAATCTTGGCTGAAACTGATCTGCCACAAGGAGCGTGGTCGATACTGCCTTGTGAGCGCAGTGCGGCAGATATTTTGGTAACTGATGACCGTTTTAAAATGCTAAGTTTTACTGGTTCAGATCAGGTGGGATGGGATATGAAAGCCCGAGCTGGCCGTAAAAAGGTTACGCTTGAGCTTGGTGGCAATGCTGCGGTCATGATTGAGCCTGATACAGCGCTAACAGACGCTTTGATTGATCGTTTAATTGCGGGAGCATACGGTCAGTCAGGGCAGGTGTGTATTAGCGTACAGCGTATTTTGGTTCACAGTGATCTTTATGCCGAGCTGAAAAAGAAACTGCTGGCCAAAGTGAAAAAACTCAAAGCGGGTGATCCGGCACAGGAGTCGACAGTAGTTGGGCCAATGATCAAGGAAAAAGAAGCGGTTCGCTTAAAAAAATGGATAGACAAAGCAGAGAAAAAAGGCGCCAAAATTTTGGCAGGTGGCGAACTTAATGGTGTTTTATTTGAGGCGACGTTGTTAGAACAGGTGGATGAAAACCTCGAGATTTATAAAGATGAAGCCTTCGGGCCTGTTGCCATTTTAGAAAAATACAAAAATTTTGAGCAGGGAATTGCCAAAATAAATCGCAGTCGTTTTGGCTTACAAGCAGGTGTATACACTCAAAATCTAAACAAAATGCTGTATGCATGGGAGCATTTACAGGTGGGTGGGGTGATCATTAATGATATTCCCACTTTCAGGGTAGATAACATGCCTTATGGAGGCGTCAAAGATTCTGGTTTAGGGCGTGAAGGAATTCATTCCGCTGTTCGGGATATGCAAGAAGAGCGCCTATTAGTCATCAAAAACGGCTAAGCTTGAGTGTCCAACGCTGTACAAAAACTGTTCCACGTGGAACAGTTTTTTCTTTGAAATGCTAATATCTGTTAAGCCAGCCTGATCAACAGATCGACTAAAAACATATTTTTGCATTAAAAATCGGCAAATCTGATTGAAATGATTATCCAGTTCATGAATCAATGCATCAAAAAAGAGAAAATCTTGATAAAAACAGGTATTGTTCAAGCATAAGAAAGACAAAAACCACATGAACCATCTTTAAGGAAGAAGGAACAGTTTTTTGTCTGTTTGGGGCATGTCGTGACGCTTACCCAGCGAGGCTGCCATCAATACGTTCAAGATTTTACAGGTGGTATTTTTCTTGCAGTAATCAATAAAAATTTAAGCAAGAAAAACCAGGGAATTTATATTATGACTGATACTCGTGAAAACTGGTCCTCGCGATCAGGTTTTATTATTGCTGCGGTGGGGTCTGCCGTGGGCTTGGGCAATATCTGGCGTTTTCCTTATGTGGCTTACGAAAATGGCGGTGGTGCATTTTTAATTCCATATTTACTGGCACTGATTACCGCAGGTTTACCGCTGTTATTTCTCGATTATGCGGTGGGGCATCGCAGTAACAGTTCACCACCCAAAGCTTATCGTAAATTATTTAAAGGCGGCGAAACGCTGGGATGGTGGCAGGTCTGTGTCTGTATCGTGATTGGGCTGTACTACGCCAGTGTACTCACGTGGGCCGGTAGTTATATTTACTTCTCCGTCGGTCAAATGTGGGGCAGTAATCCAGAAGATTTTTTCTTCAATACTTATTTGCAAACCAGCAAAGCATCGGGGCTTGATCTGACTTTTGTAAGTCATTTGTTCTGGCCAATTCTGGGTATCTGGGCACTGACCTTGATTATTTTGTATGGTGGCGTGAAAAAGGGCGTAGAACTCTCCAATAAGATCTTTATGCCATTGCTCTTTGTTTTGTTTACCATTTTGGTGATTCAGTCCTTACGATTGCCAGGTGCTGTCGAAGGCTTGAATGCATTTTTTACCCCGAACTGGGCTGCCATGATGGACTATAAGGTCTGGCTTGCAGCTTATGGTCATACCTTTTTCTCACTTTCGGTGGGCTTTGGTATTATGGTGACGTATGCATCGTATTTAAAACCCAAAACCAACCTCACTGGATCGGGCCTGATTGTAGGTTTTGCCAATGCATCGACTGAAATTTTGGCAGGGATTGGGATTTTTGCGGCATTGGGCTTTATGGCGCATGCGGCAGGCAGTGAAGTCAAAGAGGTGGTCAGTGGCGGTATTGGACTAGCCTTTATTGCGTTTCCTAAAATTATTTCGAGCTTGGGTGCTGGCGCCGATCTTTTTGGTTTACTGTTCTTCTCGTCTTTGTTTGTCGCCGGTATTTCCTCGATGGTCAGTATTTTGGAAGTTCCCATTGCAGCAATGCAAGACAAGCTAAAGTGGGGACGTAAAAAAGCCGTGACCATTATTGGTGGTGGCAGTGCGGTCGTGTCGATCTTTCTATTTTCAAGCGTTAATGCCATCAAGCTGGTCGATATTATCGATCATTTCATTAACAATATTGGCATTATCGGCGGTGCATTATTGTCGATTATTAGTGTTGCATGGTTTAAGCGTACTGCTCTCAAAGCGCTTCGTGATCACGTTAATCGCATCTCGACCATTCAATTAGGTAAAGGGTGGGATTTCACCTTAACTGTAATTACGTCGCTGATTTTGTTAACCACGCTCAGCATGACCGTATATAATTTAATCAAAAATGGCTATGATACTTATAGCGCAAGTTTGCTGGGCATCTTTGGTTGGGGCAGTGTGTTGTTCTGTGCTGTGATTGCTGTGGTACTTAGTAAAATGAAAGATCGCTAGGAGAGAACCAGTATGAATAAGTTTGCAATCATTATGATGATTATCTCCATGGTCTTTGTTTGGGGCGGGCTGATTTTGTCGATTCTTCATTTGATGAAGCATCCAGAAGAGCTCGATGATGTGCTTGAGGATGTCAAAGATCAGCACACACTCTAAATAAAAGCGCCATAAAACAAATTGTAAATGAAAGTCATTATCAATTAAGATGATGGCTTTCTTGTTTTAGGATCAATAGCATATGACGGCACTATTGAGCTCCGAGGTTTTGATTGCATTTAGTGTGACCTTACTTGCAGGGCTCGCCACCCTCATAGGGGGAGCAATTGTGCTGTTCTTCAAGCAGCCCAGCTTTCGTCTGCTTTCTTTTGGTCTGGCCTTTTCTGCTGGTGCGATGATTTATATCTCACTCACAGAAATCCTGAATAAATCAATCCATGCGTTTAGCCAAGTCTTTGATGACAAGATCGGCTTTGCTTGGGGAACGGCTGCATTTTTGGCGGGTGTGGTTGGGGTATTGCTACTGGATCGATGGGTTCCTAACCCACATGATTTGGTCGAAAAAAATACAGCACAGCAGCTTGATCGGCGTCAATTGCAGCGGACCGGATTATTGACCATGCTGGCCATCACGGCACATAATTTTCCAGAGGGGCTGGCCACTTTTTTTGCAACCTTAGACAGTCCAATGCTTGGTGCACCTTTGGCAGTCGCCATCGCAATTCATAATATTCCTGAAGGGATTGCGATTGCCGTACCGGTATACATGGCCACCAACAAAAAGTCCTATGCGATCTTGGCCAGTCTACTCTCTGGTCTTGCCGAGCCAGTTGGTGCCGCACTCGGCTATTTCCTGTTAGTGCCCTACATGGGTGATCTGGTGTTTGGTATCGTTTTTGGACTGATTGCAGGCGTGATGGTGTATCTTGCACTGGATGAGCTTTTACCCACTGCCCAGCGCTATGGTCGAGGTCACGAAACAGTATATGGACTGGTTACAGGCATGGCGGTGCTGGCAGTGAGTCTGGTGTTGTTTAAATGGATCTGAGACACATCACACCGCCAGCTAAAAAATCGCGTTATGCGATTTTTTTGATGCGGCAGTAATAAAATCCGTCACCTTGTCCAAAGGTCGGTAGCAGTTGGCGTCCGTAAGCTTGCTCAATCCCCCAGTCGGCCTCGATTTTAAGCTCCGATGCGTTGGCATGTTCTGCAAAGAAGGCCTGCATTTGTTGCTCATTTTCAGGTTTGAGGATGGAGCAGGTGATATAGAGTAACGTTCCGCCGACCTTCAGTTGAGGCCATAGATTTTTCAAAATCTGCTGCTGCAACGCCACGGTTTGTGCAATATCGGTCGATTGTCTGAGTAAGCGAATGTCGGGATGGCGACGTAATACACCAATCGCCGAACAAGGAGCGTCCAGTACAATACAATCTAATACGTCGGGCGCCTGCCATGTGGTGGCATCTGCGGCAAGAATCTCAAGTCTTGAGGCATCTAACTGTAAGCGCGAAATATTTTCACTGACACGCAGTAAACGTTTGGCATCGTGATCCAGCGCAATCAGCTGCTCAGGTTTAAATGCCTCAAGCAGATGCGCCGTTTTACCGCCCGGTGCCGCGCAAGCATCCAGCACGATTTTCTGGTCTAGATCGTGCAACAAACTGGCGCATAGCTGTGCATGTTCATCTTGTACCGAAAACCAACCTTGTTGATAGCCCGGCAGCTCGGTGATTTGAACTGACTGCTCGATCACAATACCTACATCCGACCATGCACAGGCTCTGGCTTGTATCGACTGTGCTTGCAGTTTGAGCAGATAAGCATGGCGTCCGATCTGGCGCTGGTTAATGCGTAAGGTCAGCGGTGCGGTGTGTTTAAGCTGTTGGCAGAGATCATCGAGTTGTGCTGGCCAGTCTCTTTTTAATCGTTTGTACAACCAGCTTGGTAGGCCATGTGCCTGTTGTAGCTGGCTTTGAAATGTATCTGTTTCACGAGTAGCACGTCGTAAGATGGCATTCACAATCCCGCTTAAGGCATGAAAGCCCAGTTGCTTGGTGGCTGTGACGGTTTCAGAAATAGCAGCATGTGCCGGAATACGGGTACACAGCACTTGGTATAGCCCCAGATACAAACAGCTTTCGACCGTTTCGTTATTAAGGGGTTTGGTCAATAGGGGCAGGGTAATGGCTTTTAAGGCAAACCACTGACGCAACGTACCCAAGACCAGTTCGTGAAACAAGGCGCGATCACGATCCGGAATGTCATTGAGCTGCTGATGCAAAATCCCCGAGAGTGACTGACCTTGCTGCACTTTGAGTAGGGTGCTGACCACTTGGGCACGTAAATTGAGGTCTGTACTTGGACGCGGAAACTGTTTCATGCAAGTACCTGCCCAACATTAAGTTTTTGTGTCTGTGCAATCTGTACAGGATTTAATGCTTTGCCCCCTGGCCATTGTAATGCTTTAAGACAAACCACGCCTGCACCACAGCTCACATGCACGCCCTGTTTATCGATGGCAATAATCTGCCCCGCTTGGGTATCTGCTGCACTCAGGGTTGAAACAGCCGATTCCCACACCCGAAGATTATTTTGATCATCGAGTGGAATAAACGCGACAGGCCATGGGTTAAATGCCCTGATATTTCGATCGATCTGAATGGCATCTTGTGTCCAGTCAATTCGAGCTTCGGTTTTGGTCAGCTTGTGGGCATAAACGGTCTGCTCTTCGTTTTGTACTTCGCGCTCGGCCAGTAGTTTTTGTAATTGCTGCTCAGATTCAAGCACCGTGCAAATGGCCTCTGCGCCTTGTTCGGCCAGCTTTTCATATAAGTGGGCAGAGGTGTCGGTGTCTAGAATAGGGCAGTGTGTTTTTAGCAACATATCGCCAGTATCTAGTCCTGCCGCCATTTTCATGATGGTCACGCCTGTCTCAGGGTCACCTGCGGCAATCGCACGCTGAATCGGAGCTGCTCCACGCCAGCGTGGCAACAATGAGCCGTGAATATTGAGACAACCGTATTTTGGCGTATCTAACACCACTTGGGGTAAAATCAAACCATAGGCAGCAACCACCATCACATCGGCATTTAAAGCGGCCAGTTCGGCTTGGGCGCTTTTGCCCTCGTCAGTCGAAGACTTGAAATGCAAGGGCTGATACACCGGCAAATGATGCGTTAAGGCCAGTTGTTTGACTGGTGAGGGCGTTAATTTTTGCCCGCGACCTGCTTTACGGTCAGGCTGGGTATAGACAGCAACAATTTCGTGCGATGTTTGCAGCAAAGCGTCTAATGCAGATGCAGCAAAGTCAGGGGTGCCAGCAAAAATAATCTTCACACAGACATTCCAAAATAAACATGTGTACCAGTATAAGCCAAAACCCCGCTAAGCGCGAAAAAGCGCATTATTCTCGATACGATCCGCACTCAAAACCTATCAGCCATACAAAAATTTATAAAATAAAATCAAAGTCATAAAAATAGATTATGAATTACCAAAAAATTATTCATTTCACTTTGCCGTGTGTAACAAGATTTAATAGCGTTTTTTCGTTATTGTATTCAGTGACGGGCGAAAAAAACAGCATAACACCAATGAGGTGATACCCGCGTAGCGACAGGACCTTGCCTCAGCCACGGAGAAAAACGCATGAGTAATGACAAAATACGCCAGCATTCGGCACCGGTTTATGACGGGATCGAAAATGCACCTGCACGCTCGATGATGCGTGCAGTCGGATTTAAGGATGACGACTTTACCCGTCCCTTTATTGGCATCGCATCGACTTGGGCCAATGTCACGCCGTGCAACATGCATATCGATGGCTTGGCACGTGAAGTTGAGCAAGGGGTAAACCAAGCCAACGGCAAAGGTATTATTTTTAATACCATTACCATTTCCGACGGTATTTCAAACGGTACCGAAGGCATGAAGTATTCCTTAGTATCGCGTGAGATCATTGCCGACTCGATTGAGGCTGTGATTGGCTGTCAGGGCTATGACGGGGTGATTGCCATTGGTGGCTGCGACAAAAACATGCCGGGCTGTATTATGGGACTGGCGCGCTTAAACCGTCCTGGCCTGTTTATTTATGGTGGCACCATTCAACCGGGTCAGGGGCATACCGACATGATTTCGGTGTTTGAAGCGGTGGGACAGTACGCCAAAGGCGAAATCAATGCCATTCAGGTCAAGCACATCGAAGAAGTGGCGCTGCCTGGTCCTGGCTCGTGTGGCGGTATGTACACTGCCAACACGATGGCCTCTGCCATTGAAGCTTTGGGTATGAGTTTACCGGGTTCTTCAGCACAAGATGCCATTTCAGAAGATAAACGTCAGGACTGTCATCGTGCTGGCGAGGCGGTGATGAATCTGCTACGCCTCAATATTCGTCCGCGCGACATCATGACCAAAGCTGCCTTTGAAAACTCGATTAAGGTGGTGATTGCACTGGGCGGATCGACCAACGCAGTATTGCATTTGATTGCGATGGCACATAGCGCAGGTGTGCATTTAGATTTAGACGATTTTGTTCGTATTGGCAAAGAAACGCCGGTGGTGGCCGATTTACGTCCGTCAGGCAAATACCTGATGTCTGAGCTGATCAAAATTGGTGGCATCCAGCCGTTGATGAAACGCATGCTACAACAGGGTATGTTAGATGGCAGCTGCCTAACCGTAACGGGTAAAACACTGGCCGAAAACTTGGCCGAAGTAGAAGATTATCCAGCGGGTCAGGACATTATTTTGCCTTTTGATCAGCCTATCAAAAAAGATTCACACTTGGTGGTGCTCAAAGGTAACTTGTCACCAACCGGTGCTGTCGCCAAAATTACTGGTAAAGAAGGGTTGTATTTTGAAGGCCCGGCCCGCGTGTTTGAGGGTGAAGAAGGCGCGATGCGTGGTATTTTAGAAGGCGAGGTTCAAGAAGGCGAAGTGGTGGTAATTCGTGGCGAAGGCCCTAAAGGCGGCCCAGGCATGCGCGAAATGCTCAAACCCACCTCTGCCATCATTGGCAAAGGCCTAGGGCAGTCGGTGGCACTGTTAACCGATGGTCGTTTTTCTGGTGGAAGTCATGGCTTTGTCATTGGCCATGTCACGCCTGAAGCCTATGACGGCGGGCCTATTGGTTTGGTTAAAAATGGTGATAAAATTTCGATCAATGCAGAAACACGTGAGATCACCTTACATATCTCTAACGATGAGATGGACTCACGTCGTGCACAATGGAAAAAGCCAAGACCGAAATATACCAGCGGGGCTTTGGCGAAATTTGCAAAACTTGCAGTGGGTGCGGACAAAGGCGCAGTTACCGATCTAAATCTTGATCTATAATTGATCATATTGTCCCTAAATTGTTATAAACCCTTGTATGATTACAGGGGTTTATTGTTCGAGGCGCTATACATGTCACTGTTAAGACGTTGGTTTGATCCGATTCGGTCGAGTTGGTTTTATCAAAAACCTTCGCGTCAGGCGGTTTTACCAACCGATCAAGGATTGCAGATTTATCTGCGTCTAGACGATGTCTACAGTTATCTTGCCGTACAACAGCTGAATCATCTTGATGATATTTTAAGCGACGAACTTAAGCCGCTCAAAGTCATTATTTCGCGCGAAGCCGCCGCGCCGCCAAATAGTATGTCGCATGCCGACTGGCAAAATTATTGTTTGAACGACGCCAAAATTTTGGCTCGGCAGCATCGTTTTAGCTTTGATGAAACACCAGAACTTCCTACACCTGAATCTTTGCAACAAGCCGAAGTAATTTTGCGCAATACCCCGCTGACTGGTAAAGATTTTTTGTACTTGCTTGAAGATGTATTTCATATGCTGTGGCAGCAGCAATATGGCAAGCTACGAACCTTATATACCATGGCCAGTCAGCAGCATAGCCCGCAAAACTTTCCAGAACGAATTTTTAAAGATGTACCAGTGGCAGCAAGTTTCTTTGAATTTGGTGGCCGTAACTACCACGCAGTAGATGATTTACTCCGACTGGCCCGTCGTTTGCGTCAGCAAAAACTTTTGACCGGTGCACCGCTTTTTCTGATCAATCACATTGAATGGCGTGAGCATCTGATCAATGATGCTGAAGAATTGGCTCAGATTCAGGCACTCAAACCCGAGCTAGATCTGTTTATTGCGCTTGAAGATCCGATCAGTTGGTTATTACTGGCTTATATTCGTGAAGAATTGGCCAATTACTACGACATCAAGCTCAATGTGTATCCACTGCCGTATCAGGGGCGTGACTGGTTTGACTGGAGTCTGGCCACTCGTTTATCTAAACGGACTGAAGTGGCATTCACGCCGTTTTGCCGTCCGACAGAGGCTGCAACGCACAATATGGCCCAGCTGTATTATAGTGTGCCCGAAGAGCAGCAGATCGAGACCATTCATTGTATTTTAGAAGCAGTCTGGACCAAAGGACGCGACCTGTCTTTTAAGGCACACTTTGAAGCCTTGCGCCAGCAGTTGCGTATTGACAGCTTATTGCCAGAAGATGAAGTATTGCAGCGCTTAAACCACAATGATCAGGCCTGTATTGCACACCATCAACCCGATTTTCCGGTGCTGGCCTTACGAATTGATGGACAGCAATATGTGTTTAACAGCTTGTATCGTGTCTGGCTGATTGAAAGTATCTTTAGTCATGTACTGGAGCAGCAGTACAAACACGACGCGGTTGTATCATTCGCCCAATCATCTGGCGCATCAAAAAAATGAATCGTGATGCGCTTTTTAAGCATGTCGCATTGAATGAGACCAGCACAAACAGATTGATTACCTAAAACTACACAGCCGCTGTAAAAGTTTATTTTTTATTCAAATTATTCATGTTTATAATAGCTTGCAATTTTCTTATGCATGGCTGCTGATGGGTCGTCATGCATAAGAAAATTGGAGGACGTTATGTCGACTCAAAACAAGTATGCCGAAAAACAACATCGAATCGTCATTGTTGGCGGCGGTGCAGGAGGATTGGAGCTGGCCACGCGTTTGGGTAACCAGCTGGGAAAAAGGAATAAAGCCGAGATTATTTTGGTTGATGCTGCCCTCACGCATATCTGGAAACCCTTGCTGCATGAAGTTGCGGCCGGCACACTCAATTCTTACGAAGACGAGTTAAATTACTTTGCCCATGCCAGCCAGCATCACTTTGAGTTTTTTCTGGGGCGCATGATTGATATTGACCGTAAAGACAAAACGATTTTATTGGCAGCGCTTCAAGATGAAGACGGTAAAGAAGTTGCGCCAGAACGCAGTATTGCCTACGACACCCTTGTGGTTGCCATTGGTTCGACTTCCAATGATTTTGGCACTGTGGGTGCCAAAGAGCACTGTATTTTTCTCGATTCCCGACCTCAAGCCGATCGTTTTCAGCGCGAATTTTTAAGTTTATATTTGGAGGCGCAGGCTAAAAATCTGGTACAACATCATCACAAGCAGCTCAATATTGCAATTATTGGAGCGGGCGCAACTGGCGTAGAACTGGCAGCAGAATTACACCATGCAGCCAATCAATTTTCCAAATATGGCCTAAACAGTATCGACCCTAAAGATGTCAAAATCAGCCTAATCGAAGCGGCACCTCGCGTTTTGCCTGCCTTACCCAAACGGGTATCACACGACGCCGAAGCCACACTGCGTGAGATTGGTGTGCAGGTGATCAAAAATTGTCGAGTGGTCGAGATTGATGCACATACGGTCTACTGCGAAGATGAAATCGAGATTCCTGCCACCTTAAAAGTCTGGTCTGCCGGCATCAAAGCGCCCGACTTTCTGCAAGGAATTGGTGGTCTGGAAACCAACCGAATTAATCAACTGGTGGTCAATGCCAGCTTGCAAAGCTCACTCGATGAAGACATTTTTGCCATGGGAGATTGTGCCTGTTACATTCCCGCAGGTGCAGAGCGCCCAGTTCCGCCGCGTGCACAGGTGGCCAATCAGCAAGCCATCTTTTTAGCCAAAGCCATGGCGCTGCGTTTAGAAGGTAAACCACTGGGTAGCTTTGAGTTTAAAGACAAAGGCTCCTTGGTGTCGTTGAGCGATCAGAGTACCGTGGGCAATATCTTGGGTAATATTAATGTTGATGGTCTGTTTGCCCGCATGATGTACATCTCGTTGTACCGCTTTCATCAGGTGGCTTTGCATGGGGTATTCAAGACCAGCTTAATGATCATCAAAGACTTGCTCTCAAAAGGTTCTTCACCACAGCTTAAATTGCACTAACTCCATCTGCTGCTCACCTCTGTTTTAGAGCCTCAATCTTTGCTTGAGGCTCACTTCCAAAATCAAGCATCGTGATGCCACCCGTATTGAATTAGCATGATTCATATATTAGGGAGGAAATGAAACGGTGGACATGCTGTTACTGGTGATTGCGGTTTTTATCTTTGCGGGGCTGGTCAAGGGCACGTTGGGGCTTGGCTTACCGACTGTCGCCATGGGCCTAATGAGCATGGCGATTTCGCCGTTTCAGGCCGCGGCACTCTTAATCGTTCCCTCCATGATCACCAACATATGGCAACTCTTTGCCGAAGGTAAAGTCTGGGCACTGATTCAGCGTTTTTGGTCGTTATTGTTGGGTATTGTACTCGGGACGTGCTGGAGCTTTTTACCTACTTTAAGTGCATCTTCTGGAAAAACCAGTGAAATGCTGTTGGGCGGTATGTTAATTGCCTATGGTGGATTTGGACTCTTTGTCAAACAACTTCCCGATCTTTCGCGCCATGCGGGTTGGCTGTCACCGATTGTGGGATATATCGGCGGTGCGCTGATTGTCTCTACCGGGGTGATTATTATTCCGGCTGTACCATACTTGCAATCGCTTCGGTTAAAGCGTGATGAACTGGTGCAGTCGCTTGGATTGGTATTTACCTTTTCTACTATTTGTCTGGCGATTTATTTATACCTTTACACAGGTGCCTCCAGTGTCGTGGATTATCGACTGGCATGGCTTGCGGTATTGCCTGCATTGCTGGGTATGTGGTGGGGACAAAAAATCCGCTACAAAATTGCCGAAGAAAAATTCCGTCGACTGTTTTTTGTGGGGCTGATGCTGCTGGGGCTGTATATGCTGGGTTCGCCTTTAACATAATTGCAGCTTGGGAGCTGCGGGCCGATGCGTCAATAAAAAATCGGTAAAGTCACGATACATCGTCGAGAGCTGGCTAAAGTCGCGTGCCACAATGAGTAATTTCCGATTGGCCCATGCACCGCTCAGTGGCAACAGGGCCAAGGCGTGGCTCTCTTTTAAACGGCTTGCTGCACGCGCTGGCATAATCGCCACACCCGCACCTGCGGCCACCACTTCGGCAATGGCAGTAAAATTTGGTAGGCGTAAACGGTAATCGATGTGAATACCGAGCACACGTGCCTGAATATCGATTGAGCGCTGTAAGGAGTGATGCGTACTTAATCCGATCATACTCTCGCTAAACACCGCCGGTAAATTGAGCGGATGCTGGCGAGTAAACTGATGCGTAGCTGGGCATATCAACACCAAAGGATCATGGACAAAATCTTGAGTTTGTAAATATTCAGTCTGGGAGAAGCTTGAAACCAGCCCCAATTGTGCGCGTCCCTGTTCGAGTGCCTGAATAATCTCAGAGCTTTCTGCCTCATGCAATTCAATACTGATCGTAGGGTGCTTGAGCAAAAACATTGGCAGTAATGTCGGCAGATATTCACTTTGTGCCGATGAGTTACACCATAAGTGGAGTCGCTGCTGGGGTTCAGCGCGAAAGCGGTTCATGTCTTGTTCTAACAATTGAGCTTGCTGCAACAGCACACGGGCATGATCTAAAACGCGTTGCCCCGCAGGAGTCAGTTCGACACCAGTTCGATGCCGCGTAAACAGGGCACTACCGAAATAGTGTTCTAATTTACGAATACGTTCGCTGGCAGCTTGCAAGGAAAGCGCGGCCCGCTCAGCACCGTGAGTCAGGCTGCCTGTATCGACGACATGTAAAAACAAGCGAAGGTCAACAAAATCGTAGCGCATGGCAACGTTCAATCCTTGAGTGAGCCAGCTTATCATACTGAAAATGATGCATGCTCGCAGCGTAAAGACATAAAAAAAGCAGCCCTAAGGCTGCTGATCGTATCTAGATGCTTTAACTTTTGTCTTTCAGACTAAAAAATAAATTCAGCAAGATGGCGGCAAATGTCGCCGTACCAATACCGCCCAGATTAAAACTGCCAAAGGTGAGCTCAAAATTACCGGCACCTAAAATAATGGTCACCGCGGCCACAATCAAATTTTTGTTGTTGCCAAAATTGACCTTGTTTTCAATCCAGATTTTGGCACCGGCAATGGTAATTAAGCCAAATACCACAATCGATGCACCGGTCAGAACGGCGGTCGGAATTGTACTGATCACGGCACCAAATTTGGGTGACAGCCCTAAAAACATGGCAAATACACCCGCAATCACAAAGACGATGGTCGAGTACACGCGTGTAACCGCCATGACACCGATATTTTCGCCATAGGTGGTCATGCCGGGTGCGCCCACACTGCCAGAAAGACTGGTCGCAATTCCGTCTGCCACAAAAGCCTTGCCTAAATGTGGCGTCAGGTTTTCACCCGTCATGGCACCGACAGCTTTAATATGTCCCAGATTTTCGGCCACCAAAATCAGTGCCACTGGCGCAATAATCAGCATGGCATTGGTTTGAAAGGTGGGAGCACTAAAACTCGGTAGACCAAACCATGCCGCCGTAGCGATTTGACCAAAATCAATGGCCTTACCCAAGCCCAGTCCGTTGGTCACGATGGCATAGATCAGATAAGACATCAGTAGTCCAATCAAGAGCAGTAAACGCTGTAATAGCCCCCGAGTAAACACAGCAATGGTTCCCATACACAGTACGGTAATCAGTGCCATCCACATATCAAAGGGATGCCCGGCAACTGCTTTGACAGTAACGGGTGCTAAATTCAGGCCGATAATCATCACCACGGCACCAGTCACCACAGGTGGCATGAGTTTTTCAATCCAGCGGGTACCAGTCAGCATGACCAAAAAGCCAATTGCAGCATAGACCACACCACAGGCGACAATACCACCCAGTGCAACCGATAAATTGGCATTGGCACCCGAACCTGTCACATGACCCGTAGCCGCCGCCACGACTCCAATAAAGGCAAAGCTTGAACCGAGATAGCTCGGCACCCGGCCGCCGGTCATCAGAAAAAATAAAATGGTACAAATACCAGACATTAAAATGGCCAGATTTGGATCGAATCCCATCAAAAGGGGAGCTAGCACCGTCGCACCAAACATGGCGAATGCATGCTGGATGCCCAGTACCGCGCTTTGAACAGGAGGGAGATATTCGTTGGTTGCGACTGGTCGATGATCGATCTGACCGCTGTACGCCTTCCATTTTGGAAACCAGCTGGACATAAAATAGGCTCAAATAATCCAATTGGAGCACATCATACCCTGTCTGGCGATGAGTTATAATTACTCGTTGATGACCTTATGTGTTCAAAATCATAGATTTATTTTTATTATTTACCAAACGGTAAAGATAATTCGGTATGAAATCAAGGTATTGATTTACTTAAACTATACATTACAAAAAATTGAACCATTGTTAAAAAAACGTTTTTTTTCACATGAATGAATCGGCGGCGAGCCTGTGCTCACCGCCGATAATGAATAGATTTCAGCGATTAGCCCGTATTACGCAGACCCGCTGCAATTCCGGCGATACTCACCATCAGTGCGTGATCGACAGGTGTATGATCGGCGTTGGTTTTTGCCGTATATTCACGACGCCGTTTCATCAGTTCTGCCTGAAGTAAATGCAATGGCAACAGGTAGGGTTTACGTACCTGCATAGCTTGATCCAGTACATCATTTTTACTGAGCAGCTTCGATTCACCTTTCATGGTCAATAAGGTCTGAACGGCATCGTTCAAACGTGCGCGTAGCATTTCGCCCAGTACCTTAAGCTCATCATCATGAGTAAGATGCGATTCGTAATACAACGCGACATTGGCATCGGCTTTGGAGAGAACCATCTCCAGCATATCGATCAGGGTTTGGAAGTACGGCCATTCTGCCAGCATTTCGTCGAGCAGCGGCTTTTTGTTTTCATCGATCACTTGATTAATGGCTGCACCGGTGCCGAGCCAAGCTGGCAACATGAGTCGAATTTGCGTCCATGCAAATACCCAAGGAATGGCACGTAACGATTCGATTCCGCCGCTTACTTTACGTTTGGCCGGTCGTGAACCCAGTGGCAACATTTGCAGTTCAAGCTCAGGCGTCACGGTTCTCAGGTACTGTACAAAATGAGGATTTTCACGCACGGTCTCGCGATATACGCGAACTGAAATGTCCGTCATCTGATGCATCAGCTCACGCCACTCTGCCTTCGGTACGGGTGGTGGCAGTAAGGTCGCTTCAAGGGTTGCTGCGGTATACACTTCAAGGTTTTGTAACGCAACGCCTTCTAAACCAAATTTAAAGCGGATCATCTCACCCTGTTCAGTCACACGAATGGCTCCAGAAATAGAGCCAGGTGGTTGTGAAAACAGGGCCTGCTGTGTTGGCGCCCCGCCACGGCTAATCGAGCCGCCACGACCATGAAATAAGGTGAGCTGTACATTGTGCGCCTTGGCCACCGCCGTCAGCTCTTCCTGCGCACGATACTGTGCCCAGTTGGCCGACATAAAGCCTGCGTCCTTGGCAGAGTCGGAGTAACCGATCATGACTTCATGTTTGCCCTGAATGTGCTGCTTGTACCAGTCCATATTAAACAGCGTTTCCATGGTCTTGGCTGCGCCGTCTAGATCTTTTAAGGTTTCAAACAGTGGTACCACACGAAGCGGATTCAAAATACCGGCTTCTTTTTGCAGAAGCAAAACGGCTAGGACATCGCTTGGATATTCGGCCATGGAAATAATATATGCACCCAAACTTTCTGGCGGCTGCTCAGCCAGTGTACGCATGGTGGCAAACACTTCTTTGACATCTGGATGTTCAATCAGGCTGCCTTCTGGTTCTTTAAGATATTTAGGCAGAAGCGGGCGTTTGCTTTGCAATTCCTGAATCAGAAAGTTTTGACGGGCTTGCTCAGTCCAGGATTCGAAATTACCCAAGCCTAAATATTCGGTAATGGCGGAAATCGCCTGACGATGACGCCCCGATTCCTGACGAATATCCAGTTTAAGTAGTTCGATACCAAAGCAGTTTACGCGGTAAATAAAATCGAGCAGCTTGCCATTGGCCAGTTCCGGTAAGTTACAGGCGATCAGTGAACGATGACACAACAGCAACGGTTCAAGTAATTCCTGTTTGTGGCGGATAATCTGACTGTCATCGCCATCTAGACCTTGCAAGCGTAGCGACAACCAGTGACGTGTAGCTTTCAGGCGTTCACGCGTGGTACGTAAGTATTCACGGTATGGCTCGGGATGACTACGACCCAGCGCAAGGCTTAATTCTTCAGAACAGGCCTGAATCGAGAGTTCCCAGCGTAAACTTTCGATATCACGCAGATACAGATCGGCCGCCTGCCAACGGGACAGCCACAACACTTCTTGCGTGACCGTGTGTGTGACATTCGGATTGCCGTCACGGTCGCCGCCCATCCATGAGGCAAAACGAATTGGAGAAATATCAAGTGGTAAGGTCGCGTTGCAGTGCTGATGCACCAGTGTATTTAGTTCTCGAACAAATTTAGGTACTGCGTTCCACAAGGTTTGTTCAATGGTGGTAAAACCCCATTTGGCTTCATCGAGCGGCGTTGGCTTGTTTTGACGAATTTCATCGGTCTGCCATGCCGAACAGATCAAATGCTTCAGGTTGGTGAGCACTTGCTCACGCTCTTGCGGGGTCAGCTTTTGCTGATCGAGTTTTGACAGGGCATCATTGATATCGTCATATTTTTGAATCAGGGTGCGTCGGCTGACTTCGGTCGGATGCGCAGTCAGTACCAGTTCAATATTCAGCTCACATACCTGATCAAACAGTTGTTGCGGGGTGATGTGGTTGTGCTGAAATTTTTCAAACAGGCGAATCAGCGGATTCGGTGAAGGGGCATGTGCATCAAACTCGCTTTGACGACGGCTACGAACCACATGGTATTGTTCTGCAATATTGGCAAAATTCAAAAAATAGGAAAACGCGCGGGTCAGCGGTAAGATTTCCTCGTCCTTTAAATTTAAAAATAACTTTTCTAATTGCTTTTCAACTTTCGCTTGACCGTCACGTGCACCTTTGGCGAGTGCACGAATTTGTTCAATCTGATTAAACAAATCTTGTCCTGCGTGTTGTTTGAGTGTTTCGCCCAGTAAATTTCCCAGTAAGCGTACATCCTCACGCAGTGGAGCATCAATTTGTTGAATCATTCTAGTTCTCCTGTTCTTCTACTATATTCACTTTCAACCACCTGAATATACGCCGATTAGCAAACATTCCAAGTCGTTACATGAAAAAAAATGCATTTTTTACCGTGTATTAAGCAAAAAAGGTGCGTTGCTACGCAAATGTTTCGTGATGTAGAAAAACAAAATCAATTGACCAGATCGCCAGCATTTAAGGGCTGTATTTGAGCATGAAAATCTCGATAGCATATTGAATGCTGAGCTCAAGCTCATCAGGCGTAGGAGGCATTTCTATGCCAAGCAAGACATTTTGGTGACGTAAACCCAGTAATAACGACAAGATCAATTCGGTCTGGCGCAGTGGATCATCGGCTTGAATCAACCCGAGTTTGCTGGCTTGCTCAAAAAAGTGAGTCAGCATGTTGCAGAGTCTTTGATGTGATGCTGCAAAAAACTGTTTCACCAATGGGCTTTTTTCTGCCGCAAGTTCATACAGCACATGATCAAGCTTGAGTGCTTCGGGTAAATAAATGGTGTGGAGTGCACACCGGCTAATACTCGCCAGTTGTTGCTTGAAATCGGATTGGGGCTGTAACTGAAATGTGTCGGCAGAAATGTAGGTTTCACAGCTTTCTTCAATGGCGCAGACAAACAGATTGGCTTTATCTTGAAAATGATTATAGACCGTCAATTTAGTCACACCTGCCATCTGTGCAATCTGATTCATACCGGCATGATGATAACCCTGTTTTAAAAAGATATTTTTTGCTGCTTCCAGAATACGTTGTCGTTTCTCAAGATCTTTTGGTCTTCCAGAATTTTGCACATTAAACCTCAATAAATTTTTTGAAAAACAAAGCAATGATGTTTATTTTTTAATTAGTGTACTTATGGGTATATTAATTAAAAAATAAACAATTTAAGATAATCGCATATTGTGCCTTAAAAATAAATTTGAAAAGAGTACTGGGATCATGAACAGAGCACACATTGGCCTTTCGGGCTTGATCATTTTATGCAGTATCACGTTGTTGGGGTGTCAGAAAGAAAAAACAGTCAATCAAGACATTCCCTTGGTGATGGTGACTAAACCGAGCAGCAGCGCACAAGCACAACACAGTTATGCGGGGCAAGTTGAAGCCCGCCAGCAAACGGCGTTGTCGTTTCGGGTTGCGGGTCAGATTACCGAACGTGATGTGGATGTGGGGGATCGCGTTCGTGCTGGCCAGATACTGGCCAAACTCGATGTCAAGGATGCGCAGTTACAGCTCAATGCAGCACAGGCACAATTTGATAATGCCAGTGCGGCGGCACAGGTTGCCAGCGACGAACTAAAGCGCTATCAACAGTTACTGCCGATTAATGCGGTGAGTCGTTCCCAGTTTGATGCAATTAAAAATCAATATACCGCGGCACAAGCAAGTTTAAAGCAGGCCCGTTCGAATCTGGATGTTGCAGCCAATCAAACCCGTTATAACCAGCTACGGGCGACTCAGGCAGGCGTTATTACTGCGCGAGAAATCGAGGTTGGGCAGGTGGTAAGCGCAGGGCAGACAGTTTATCAGCTTGCGATCGATGGTGATCGTGAAGTGGTGATTGGCGTACCCGAGCAACTGATCAGTACGCTAAAAATTGGTCAGTCTGCCAGTGTGCGCTTGTGGTCAAGCTCGGAAAATGTTTATCCGGCATATGTTCGGGAAATTTCGCCCGCAGCTGACGCAACACGAACTTTTCGTGTCAAGGTGGCATTTTCACAGGCACAACCGAGTATTCAACTGGGGCAAAGTGCGCGGGTGTTTTTGAGTGAGCCGACTCAGACCTCATTGAGTGTTCCGCTCAGTAGTGTCTCGGCGACGCACCAGCAGCCCTATGTATGGGTCGTACAAGCCAATCATACGCTCAAGAAAGTTCCGGTTCGCTTAGGGGACTACGGCCGTGAACAGGTCAGCATACTGTCAGGGCTTCAGCCATCCGATTGGGTGGTGGTGGGCGGTGTGCATTTATTGCGTGAGCAGCAAAAAATTCGTCCGATCGATCGAAATAACCGTGCTGTCAACCTTCAAGCGAGGGCTGCATCATGAATTTTAACCTGTCTGAATGGTCACTGAAAAATAAAGCCTTGGTGCTGTATTTTATGCTGCTTTTGATGGTGGTGGGGGTGTATTCGTATACCCAACTTTCGCAAAGCGAAGATCCACCTTTTACTTTTAAAGTGATGGTGGTGCAGACCTACTGGCCGGGGGCTACGGCCAAAGAGGTGGCAGAGCAAGTCACCGACCGGATTGAAAAAGAACTCATGACCACAGGTCAATATGACCGGATTTCATCATATTCGCGTCCGGGTGAGTCGATGGTCACTTTCTTTGCCAAAGACACGTACACCTCTGCCGATATCCCGGATATTTGGTATAACGTGCGCAAAAAAGTGAGCGATATTCAGCATGAGCTTCCCGTTGGTGTGCAGGGGCCTTTTTTTAACGATGAATTTGGCGATACCTTTGGCAATATTTATGTTTTGACCGGGAAAGATTTTGATTATGCGCTTCTTAAAGCCTATGCCGACCGTTTGCAGCTTGAACTACAGCGCGTACCCGATGTTGCCAAAGTAGAACTGATTGGCCTGCAAGACCAAAAAATCTGGATTGAACTGTCCAATACCAAAATGGCGCAGCTCGGTGTACCCGTCAGTGCCATTCAGCAGGCCTTACAGCAGCAAAACAATATGGTCAGTGCCGGGTTTTTTGAAACCCCCTCCGACCGGATGCAGGTGCGTCTGACCGGGAAGCTGAGTTCTGTTGAAGATCTAAAGCAATTGCCGATTTTAGTCGGTGATAAAACCATTCGACTCAGTGATGTCGCCGAGGTGTATCGTGGCTTTAGTGAACCGGCACAGCCGCGGATGCGCTTTATGGGAGACAATGGCATTGGTATTGCGGTATCGATGCGTAAAGGCGGCGACATCATTGCTTTGGGGAAGCAACTGCAACAGACTTTTTCTCATTTGCAAAAAACTTTACCTTTGGGCATGACCTTAAGCAAGGTCTCAGATCAGCCGGTGGCGGTTCAGCACAGTATTCGAGAGTTTATTCAGGTACTGGCAGAAGCGGTCATTATTGTGCTGTTGGTCAGTTTCTTCTCTTTAGGATTCCGAACCGGACTGGTGGTGGCGTTTTCAATTCCACTGGTCTTGGCCATGACCTTTGCAGGCATGCATCTGTTTGATGTGGGCCTGCACAAAATTTCCCTAGGCGCGCTCATTTTGGCGCTGGGCCTACTGGTCGATGATGCCATCATTGCGGTGGAGATGATGGCGATTAAAATGGAACAGGGCTACAGCCGGCTCAAGGCCGCGGGCTTCGCATGGAAAACCACCGCATTTCCAATGCTTACAGGTACCCTGATTACTGCCGCGGGCTTTTTACCCATTGCTACAGCCAGTTCAAGTACTGGCGAATATACCCGATCCATTTTTCAGGTGGTGACCATTGCCTTGGTGGTGTCATGGATTGCAGCGGTGGTCTTTGTGCCGTACTTAGGTGAAAAGCTGCTGCCCGATTTTAGCCATACGCCACAGCGCGCGCCGTGGTATCAGCGTCTTTGGGCGAAACTGCGCAAACAGCCCGAACCTCAGCCTGTGCCTTATGATCATGGGCATGATCCCTATCAAACGCGTTTTTATCAGGCTTTTCGTCATGCCGTCGATACCTGCGTGAGCTACCGGAAAACCGTGATCGTGGTGACGGTTGGACTGTTTGTCGGGGCTGTTTTGCTATTTAAATTAGTGCCACAGCAGTTTTTTCCGCCCTCTAATCGCGCCGAAATTTTGGTCGATATCAAACTAGAAGAAGGCGCGTCTTTAACCGCCACCGAGCAGGCGGCAAAAAAAGTCGAGCAGTTTTTGGCGAAACAATCGGGCATCGATAATTATGTGGCTTATGTCGGTACAGGGTCACCACGCTTTTATCTACCACTCGATCAACAGCTTCCACAGGCCAGTTTCGCCCAGTTTGTGGTGCTGGCTTCGTCACTTGAAAACCGCAATGAGATTCGCCATTCACTTGAGCGAGAGATTAAATTGTTACTGCCATACGCCAGAACGCGAGTGTCGTTACTTGAAAATGGCCCACCCGTGGGCTATCCCATCCAATATCGTGTTTCGGGAGAAGATCAGGATCTGGTACGTGACTGGGCGCAAAAAGTAGCACAGACGGTAAGTCAAAATCCGAATGCCAGTAACGTACATCTGGATTGGGGTGAACCGAGTAAACGCATTCAACTTGAAATTGATCAGGAACGCGCGCGTCAATTGGGAATTAGCAATACTGATTTAGCCAACTTCTTAAATAGCTCGCTGACAGGCAGCGTGATTGATCAATATCGCGAAAAAACCGAACTGATCGAAATCCGTTTACGCGGTGATCAGAATGAACGTGCCGATGTGGCCTCACTGGGCAGTCTGGCGGTGCCGACCAGTAGCGGTCAGAGTGTACCGCTTGGGCAAATTGCCAAAATCAATGCCACATTTGAAGATGGGATTATCTGGCACCGAGATCGATTGCCCACCATTACGGTTCGTGCCGATGTTCACACCGATTTACAGCCTGCTACGGTGGTGTCTGAGCTGCAAAGCTCGATTGATCAGTTGCGCAGTCAGTTGCCGAGCGGTTATTTAATCGATGTCGGCGGTGCGGTCGAGGAGTCTTCTAAAGGCCAGGCATCGGTCAATGCTGGCATGCCGCTATTTTTAGGCGTAGTGCTGACGCTGCTGATGCTACAGCTTCGAAGTATCTCGCGAACCCTGATGGTGTTTTTGACTGCACCGCTGGGCTTGATTGGTGTGAGCTTGTTTTTATTGCTGTTCAATAAACCTTTTGGTTTTGTGGCCATGCTGGGCACCATTGCGCTCTCAGGCATGATCATGCGTAATTCACTGATCTTGATTGATCAGATCGAGCAGGATATTGCAGCCGGGCATGATCCATGGACGGCTATTATCGATGCGACCGTGCGCCGATTCCGACCGATTTTACTGACGGCGCTGGCTGCGGTCTTGGCCATGATTCCGTTATCGCGCAGTATTTTCTTTGGTCCTATGGCGGTTGCCATTATGGGGGGATTGATCGTGGCGACCTTTTTGACTTTATTTTTCTTGCCAGCACTGTATGCAGCATGGTTTAAGGTTAAAAAAACGCCAACTTTGTCATAATTTTTTGCGAATAAAAGGTGCGAAATAGTGAAAAGTCAAATATAGTAGCACCTTATTGTTAACACAAAAAAACAGAGCATACATTCATTGCAATGAAACCTAAAAATGCAATGGATTCGAGGTTAGATACGAATGGGGCAAGATCAATTAAAACAGCATCGTCGTTATATTACGATTTCTTATGTCTGTATGTTTCTTGCATTGGCAAGTGTGGTTTTAGCAGTGGTTGCCTATTTTCTGGCTCGAAAAGTTGCTCTGGTTGAAAATGCAGAAGTCTGGATTCAGGCGCACGGCGTCTGGATCATGCACAGTACCGTGCTATTTCTGCTCATGACCTTATTTGCCTCGCTTTGGTTTATTCCCCTGATTTTCTTTGCATGGAACAGCGCACTCTGGGTCACCGCGTTGACCATTGCCGGTGTGATTTTTGCTGCAATTGCCTGGTTGTATTTGCTCAATGCATTGATTAAAGGCATGTCTAAGTATTTAAAAAAGAAAGCGGTTTTTTAAAACCGTTATTTTTTTTCGCAATCTCCCTTGTAATGATGACGCACGCCCCCAATTTAATCGCAATCAGGTATTAAATAAATTCCGTGAGGAGCATCGCCAGTCATGGCTAAACGAGATTATTATGAGGTTTTAGGCGTTTCGAAAACCGCAGGTGATGATGAGATCAAAAAAGCCTACCGTAAGTTGGCGATGAAGTATCACCCGGACCGTAACCCCGATAACCACGAAGCAGAAGAAAAGTTTAAAGAAGCTGCTGAAGCATACGAAGTACTGTCCGATGCTGAAAAGCGCAGCATGTACGACCGTATGGGTCATAATGCATTTGAAGGCGGTTTTGGCGGCGGCGGTGGTGGCTTCGGCGGATTTAGCGCAGAAGACATTTTTAGTCAGTTTGGCGATATTTTTGGTGGTGCCTTCGGTGGCGGCGGTGGTCGTCAGCAACAGCGTCAACGCCGTGGCTCAGACCTGCGCTACGTAATGGAACTTACGCTTGAAGAAGCGGTTCGTGGCGTGAAGAAAACCATTACCTTTACTGCACCGGCACCGTGTGAGGTGTGTGACGGTAAAGGCTCGAAAAATCCGAATGACGTTGAAACCTGCCGAACCTGTCATGGCTCGGGTCAGGTACGTATGCAGCAAGGCTTTTTCTCGGTTCAGCAAACCTGTGGCACCTGTCGTGGCCAAGGTAAAATTATTAAAAATCCATGTAATGCATGTCATGGTTCAGGCGTTGCCGACCGTCAGCAAACTTTGGAAGTGACCATTCCTGCTGGCGTAGACAACGGCGACCGTGTACGTTTAAGCGGTAAAGGCGAAGCGGTACGTGATGGCCAGTCTGGCGATCTTTACGTCGAAGTAGTGGTGCGCGAGCATGAAATCTTCCAGCGTGATGGTGCAGACCTATATATGGATGTGCCGGTCAGCATTGCAGATGCCGCATTGGGTAAAGAGATTGAAATTCCAACGCTTGAAGGCCGCGTGAGTTTAAAGATTCCAGAAGGCACGCAAACTGGCAAACTGTTCCGCTTGCGCGGTAAAGGCGTACGTCCAGTGCGTAGCAGCATGGTCGGTGATTTGCTTTGCCGTATTGTGGTTGAAACACCAGTAAACTTGACCAGCCGTCAGCGTGAACTGTTAAAAGAATTGCAAGCCAGCTTGGATGGAGACGATCACGGTTCTTCACCTAAGAAAAAATCCTTTCTCGACCGTTTGTTCGATTAAGTGATACTGAAAAAAAACCTGCTTCGGCAGGTTTTTTTATGGCGATTTTTTTAGCGCACTGCCTGAGTTTTGATATAGTAGGCTGCAACGTTTGATTATCTATTTTCAGGATTAAAATTATGTCAGCATCTCCACGCATTGGTGTTTTGGGTGCGGGTGGCCGTATGGGTCGCATTCTTATTCAGGCTGTGCAACAGGCCGGCTATCAGTTGGCGGCGGCGGTTGAGCGCCCAGAAAGCAGCTTGGTCGGTACAGATGCAGGTGAGCTGGCAGGAATCGGATCGATTGGGGTCAAGGTAGCGGGTAGCCTGTCTGAAGTATTAAAAGACTGCGATGTGGTGATTGATTTTACTGCACCTGTTGCGACCGAGCAGCATCTACAACTGTGTGCTGAGGCTGGTGTGGCCATGGTGATTGGCACGACAGGTTTTTCAGAACAACAGAAGCAACTTTTGAACGAGACCGCAACGCGTACTCCAGTGGTGTATGCTGCAAACTATTCTGTAGGGGTAAACGTTTCAATCAAATTGCTTGAGCTTGCCTCTAAAGTATTTGGCGACAGTGTGGATATCGAGATTATTGAAGCACATCATCGTCATAAAGTAGATGCGCCGTCTGGCACTGCACTGATGATGGGTGAGGCGATTGCAGAAACCCTAGGCCGTGACTTGAAAACCGATGCAGTGTATTGTCGTGAAGGGCATACTGGTGCGCGTGAGCGTCAAAGTATTGGCTTTCAAACCATCCGTGGCGGCGATATCGTCGGTGAACATACCGCGATGTTTATTGGTGAAGGTGAACGTGTTGAGATCACTCACAAAGCCACCAACCGCATGAATTTTGCATCGGGTGCTGTGCGTGCTGCGGCATGGGTGGTCGGACGAGATGCCCGCAAATACGACATGAAAGATGTACTGGGTTTTAACGAGATCGACGTATAAAGCTTCATTCTTATTCTTCTTAATAAATCAAATCGTCTCACATTGAGGCGATTTGGCCTTAAAATAAAAAATGACCGAATACCCATAAGGCGCTGCCCCCTATAAAGTCTGTCGTTGAGCCGCGTCAAGCAATTGGCTTTGGTGCAACCCAATGATACTGCTCGAACTTGCTCGGTATGGCATAAATAATGAGAACAATATGAAAAAAAAATCATGGCTTTTGGCTTTGCTGCTCACATTGACCACATCTGCCCAAAGTGCGCCTGCCAACGAAAAACTGAGCCTTGTTCGCAACAATATCAAGGTCTGGACCTATCGTTCAGAGGCCAATCCAGTGATTCAATACAAGGCAGAAACCACCTATGATGTGCCGCTTGAGCGGGCGGTCAGTTTGGTGCTTGATGTCGCTCGTGCGCCAGAGTGGGTGCCTTATATGGGGGATGCCAAGATTTTGTCGAGAGACGACAAGAAGGGCGAGTTTGTACTGTATATGGTGCTCGATTTTCCTTTTCCGCTAAAAGATCGTGATGTGGTGGTGAAAAGTAGTTTGAGTAAGGATGCGACAGACCGTATCGTGATTCGAAATATGGCCTTGTCTGGTGGATATCCCGAACAGCCGGGCCGAATTCGCATACATCACTATGTCGGAGACTGGACGTTTCAAAAGTTAGGTGCGCAGAAAGTAAAGGTCACCACATCGGGTTATGCCGACCCTGCAGGAAGTATTCCGCTGAGTTTCGTGAATATGTTTGTCGAGCAGCAGCCCTATCAAATGCTGATGAAAATGAAAACAGAGCTGGCACAGTCCACAGTATCGAATGTCTATTTACCCGACGTGTTAAAATAAAGCAATAAAAGTAAAGCAATAAAAAAGCGTCCCTGAGGACGCTTAAATTTAATCGGTGCACGGTTTGGCATGAGAATGCGCGGTCTGTGCCACTCGCATTTGCAGCAGTACCAGCAGTAACCCTAATCCGGCTAAACCAGCGCCGGTGTAGGAGACAGCTGCATAACCGAGCTGTTGACTCAAGACCCAGCCACCTGCCGCGGCACCCAGTGCATTGCCTAAATTAAATGCACCCACATTAATCGATGATGCCAGCCCGGGCGCCTCGTGTGCAATTTTCATGACGCGCATTTGGACCGGAGGAACCAGACCAAAAGTGGCAATACCCCAGAGAATCACGGCAATCGCTGCGCCCAGTTGTGTTTGCGCCAACCATGGAAAGAGCAACATCATCACGATTACCATCGATAAGAAACCAATCAGCGTTGCATTTAAAGCGCGATCCGCCAATCTGCCTCCCAAGTGATTGCCAATCGAAAATCCAATCCCGATCAGAACCAGCATCAGCGTTACAAAGCTCGGTGTTGCATCGTTAAAGCGATGCAAACTTGGTGCAATATAGGTGTAGAGGCTAAACATCGCACCAGAGCCCAATACCGTGGTCAGCAGTGCCATCAAGACGGGAAACCGGGTCAGCACCTTTAGTTCTGCTCGAATATTCGGACGTTGACCCGACTGCCCCTGTGGCAAGGCTTGATACAACGAGATCATGGTCAGTAGCCCCAGTCCCGAAATACTTAAAAATGCCATTCGCCAGCCAATTGTCTGACCGAGCCATGTGGCCAGAGGAACTCCCCCAATATTGGCAATGGTCAGGCCCATAAACATGGCTGCCACGGCACTGGCCTGTTTATGTACGGGAACCACACTGGCCGCCACCACCGAACCAATACCGAAAAATGCGCCATGATTGAGACTGGTGATGAGGCGTGCGGCCATCAGGCTCCAGTAATTCGGTGCCAGTGCCGCTAAAATATTGCCCACGGTAAACAGTGTCATCAGTAAGATTAACGCCTTGCGCCGTGGCACATGTCCCAGCCAAAGCGTCATGATCGGTGCACCGAGCATAACGCCCAAGGCGTATCCTGTAATCAACATTCCCGCTGTCGGAATACTGATCTGTAAATCACTGGCGATATTGGGCAATAAGCCCATTGGTGAAAATTCGGTGGTTCCAATGGCAAACGCGCCAATCGCCAAGGCGAGCAGAGGAAAGTTCAGTTTCATGGCCTAATCTCAGTCCCACTCAGGAGCAAGTTCAGCCGGATTGACCTCTCGACCGTTACGCTCAAGCGCTGCTATCTGTTGCATGTCATCTGCACTCAGCTGAATCTGCTGTGCTTGCAGATTTTGAATCAGATGTTCACGCTGGGTCGATGACGGAATGACGGCAAAACCGCGTTGTAACGCCCATGCCAGTGCAATTTGAGCGGTACTGGCCTGATGCTGGGCCGCAATGGCCTTGAGTACAGGATCTTGCAAGACTTTGCCGTAGGCCAGTGTCATGTAGGAGGTAACGTCAATCTCATGCTGTTTGAGCATATCAACCAGTTTGGCATTTTGCAGATACGGACTCAGTTCGATCTGGTTGGTGGCAATATGCTCTGCACCGACCGTATCGATTGCCAGTTGCGTTTGTGCGATATTAAAATTTGAAATCCCGATATGCTGGGTCAAGCCTTGCTGTTTGGCCTGCATCAATAGCTGCATGACAGCCACCAGATCAATGTTTTTTTGTGGCGCAGGCCAATGCACCAAGGTTAAATTCACAGCGTCGGTTTTGAGTTTCACCAAGCTGTCTTTTAAGCTGGGGATTAAATCTTGTTCGTTCAGATTGCTGACCCAGATTTTAGTGGTTAAAAATAACTGGTCACGTGCCACACCGCTGGCTTGAATGGCTTGACCTACTTCGGCTTCGTTGTCATAAATCTGGGCTGTATCGATGGCGCGATAACCGACCTCTAAGGCGGTTTTCACCGCATCCACCACCACCTGATCTTTTAAACGAAACGTACCTAAACCAAATGCAGGAAGAATCATATGCGTACCTATTTTTTACGCCCGCGGACTGCGAGCAAGAATTTAAAACAATGATGATTATTCTGCGGTGATAATTGTTGCGAAAAAATACTGCAATACGCAAAATATCGTTGAGTATTTGTCAAGAATCATGATCTAGATATGAAATCGACCATAGAAGAGCTAGTTGCGTTTATTCGTATTGTCGATGCCGGATCGATTGTATCGGCTGCAGAGCAACTCAATCAAACGCCATCGGGTATTAGCCGTGCACTTAACCGGCTTGAAAAAAAACTCAATGTGACCTTATTAGAACGAACCACGCGTAAAATTAAACTCACCCAAGAGGGCAGTTTATTTTTGGTACGGGCACGGACGATTTTGGCCGATCTGTCAGATGCCGAAGAGGCACTGTTAAAATCGGACAATGATACCTCGGGACAGCTTCGCGTCGATTCGGCCACACCGTTTGTGCTGCACGTGATTGCACCCTTAATGAAAAAATTCATGCAGCGCTATCCCAACATCGAGATCGAACTCAATAACAACGATCAGGTGATTGATCTACTTGAACACAAAACAGATGTTGCGATTCGTTTTGGCGCATTGCATGACTCCAGTTTGCATGCACGCCTGATCTGCAAAAGCCGGCTTTATATTGTAGCCAGTCCTGAATATCTGGCCGAACATGGGCATCCCCGACATTCACATGAACTGAATACACATCAGACCATTGGCTTTAGCCGTCCGGTATATTTAAATACATGGCCCCTCAAGGTGGGCGAGGAGTATTACAGGATTGAACCTAAAATTACTGCCTCCAGTGGTGAAACTGTCCGTCAGCTGGCATTGAGTGGCCACGGCATTGCACGTTTATCTGAGTTCGAGATCTGGCAAGACCTACAAGCAGGCCGACTGGTGGCATTGTTTGAAGATCAAATTGAGCGCCAGCTTCAGCATATTCATGCGGTGTACTATCAGCAAAAGCACTTGCCAAACCGCATCCGCTTATTCATCGACTTTTTGGCCGATGAGCTAAAAGATCAATTTTCAACGCCAGATGAATGATTGTGTGACACTTGGAAGCTGAACCTGCAATAAGGATGCATGTTCGTTGGGGCGCTGTATACGAAACAGATTTTGATTCTGGCTGCATTCAAACACCAATTGCTCGGTTTTTAATGTGCCGATCAGCATGCCATGCTCACTGGCTGGACGATACTGATAGCGGATCTGGTTGGGAGTATGCGACTCGCGCTGCCAGAGTCGAAAATCATACAGTTGCTGCATTTTAAGATAGCCCTGAATCATACTCTGACAAATATAATCTTGCTGCTGCTGTTTCGCATCGAGCGGATGACAGGCGCTCAACAGGAATATAAATATAAACCCTAACTTTTTCATGGTGTTATCTCATATATGTTGCTTTTTAGAGGTTAATCGGTTTGTATGGATCAATACAGATACAGATTTTTATAAAAAAGCGGTACAGATATGGCCTTTCACTATCAGCGCTTGGCACAGCAGATTGCACATAAAATTTATCAGCAACAGTTATTGCCGCAGCAGAAGTTAAGTTCTTTGCGTGATTTTGCAGCCCAGCATCATGTGAGTGTCAGCACTGCAAAAAGTTGTTATGAATGGCTTGAGGCACAGGGGTTGATCTATGTCCGTCCAAAATCGGGTTATTTTGTCAAACCCAGAAGTGGGTTGAGTCGTTTACCCGTTAGCCCTGAATTTGAATCGATGCCACGTGAGGTTTCCAATCTGATGTTACAAAATCAGATTCAGGAAGCCTCTATTCAAAATCATTTGATTCCCTTTGGTGCCATTCAGCTTAGCCCTGAGCTGGTGCCAATCGATGGCTTGCGTCGCTCGATACAACGCGCCTTGAAATATTGTAAACCTGAAGATTTTTTGTATTGTGAAAAGCAGGGCCATTTGCGCTTACGTCAGGCATTGAGTGAACACTGGCGTGAAGACGGCATTTATGTGGCACCCAGTGATATCTTTATCACCAATGGGTGTATGCCGGCGTTATCGTTATTGATTCAGCAGTTAAGTCGTGAAGGCGATAGTGTCCTGATTCCAACGCCGACTTTTAACGGACAGCTGCAAATGCTGGCGGGTTTAAATCGACATATTATCGAGATTCCAGCAGACCATAGCGGCACTGATCTATTACGCCTTGAACAGGCCATGCAGCAGCATCGGCCGAAATTGTGTTTACTCACGGCCAATTATCAAAATCCTTTGGGCTATTGTTTGGCCGATCAGGATAAGCAGACCATTGCGCAGTTAGCGGCACGTTATGAATGTATTATTTTAGAAGATGATATCTACGCCGAATGCAGTCACAACGGGCAGCGCCCGCGACCAATCAAACATTGGGACGAGGCAGGGTATGTGGTCTGGGTCAGTTCGGTGTCAAAATCATTATCGAGCGCGTATAGAATCGGCTGGTTTTGTATTGGGGCTCAGCTCGAATCCATGCGTCCACAGTTTCTTTCACACAACATGATTGTGAATACACCATTGCAACTGGCGCTGGCCGATTTTATTTTTAGTCGTGCCTATCGTGCGCATCTGAATCAGTTATATCCACGTTTGCTTCAACAGGTCGAAGCCTATCGAGACGCGATTTTAAATGCATTTGCGCCTTTAAGCATTGGTTTGAGTCAGCCTCAAGGGGGCTATGCCTTATGGCTTGAGCTACCCGAAACGATCAATAGTATGACGTTATACGAGGTTGCCCAGCAACACGGCATCAATATTGTTCCGGGTACGGTATTTGGTGAAGATCAGCGTTATGGACATTTTATCCGGCTGAGTGTGGGGCATGCTTTGCGGCGTGATTATCATGCAGCGATTATCTTTTTGGCAGATTGGGTGAAACAGCATGGTTAAAATCTGGCGATCACGAGCGATCACCAGATTTACGCGAGCAGATTAAAAATCGGCTTGGAGCACAATTCGATAACGTGCCTTGCCCGAGTGTAGACGCTCAAGCGCATCATTGAGCTTCGACATAGGATACATCTCGATTTGCGGCGCGATATTTTTACGGGCAGCAAATTCGAGCAGCTTGCGTAAGGCAGCAGGCGAGCCAGTAGGCGATGCGGTTAGTGATTTAGCACCTCCAAGTAGCGCACCGACAGGTACAGGAATCGGCTCCATCACCACGCCCAAAAAGTGGAAAGTACCATTAGGTGCCAATGTGTTTAGATACGCATTCCAGTTTAAAGGCACATTGACCGTACTCAGCAGTAAATCAAATTTACCTTGTTGCGATTTAATTTCGGCATCATCACGGCTATTGACCACGTGATCGGCACCCATGGCTTTGAGTTCGTCGGTTTTACTTGGATTTGAACTAAACGCAGTAATCTCGCAGCCCCATGCTTTTAATAGCTTGATGGCCATATGACCCAGTCCGCCAATCCCAATCACGGCAACGTGGTGAATGGCTTGAATCTGATGTTTTAATATGGGGTCAAACACGGTAATTCCACCGCACAACAGTGGCCCGGCACTGGTTGGATCAAGTTCGTCTGGTAAGGGAATGACCCATTGCCAGCCGGCACGGACTTTATTGGCAAAGCCACCCGCATGGCCAACAATGGTTGCGGTATTTTCACCAGTACACAAGACCTGCTGACCACTGATACACTGATCACAGGCCTGGCAGCTTTCTGCCGTCCAGCCAATCCCGACACGTTGACCCAGTTTGAGCCCTTTGGCTTCGCTGCCAAGCTGCGTAATGGTACCAATGACTTCGTGACCTGCCACCACCGGATAAACCGAAGAATGCCACTCATTGTTGATGACCGAAACATCGGAATGGCACAGCCCACAATATTCGACTTTGACTTCTACCTGATGGGGCAATAGTTCACCGGCATCAAATGTATACGGCACGAGTGCTTCGCCAGCTTTCATTGCGGCGTAAGCTTGAATTTCATTACTGCTCATGATTAACATCCTTAATGCTTGACTCATTTAAACGAACAATCATCTTCATGATCATTCACCATGCCTACAGCCTGCATAAATGCATAACAGGTCGTGGGTCCTACAAATTTGAATCCAAGTTTTTTAAGTTGTTTAGACAACTGGACACTGAGCTCTGTTTGAGCCGGGGCTTGCCGATAATCTTGAACATCATTAAGTATTGGTTGATGCTGCACCTTTTCCCATAACCATGTTGAAACATCCTGTGTCTGATGTTTAAGTGATTGCCAAGCAATCGCATTATCACGAATGGCTTTGAGCTTGCCGATGTGTCGGATCAAGCCTTTATCCTCTAATTTGAGTTCCAGTTGGTCATTTGTGAACTTGGCAATTTCTTCAATGGAATGCTGAAAAAAATGTTGTCTATAAGCTTCTCGCTTTTTTAACACCGTGATCCACGAAAGCCCAGCTTGTTGACCTTCGAGGCATAACATTTCAAAGAGTTTGGCTTCATCATGTTCGGGTTTACCCCACTCATGATCGTGATAAGCCATATACACAGGATCTGTAGAACACCAGCCACAGCGCCGAACACTCATCTTATGCTCCTTGAAATTGAATCTTAATCTATTGTTATAATGTAAAACGCGTCCACTGATCGGACGATGTGTCCCAATAATATAATTCTGCGCGTTCTAAGTTTTCAAACTTGATCCAGAAATCCTGACCTGATTTATCGGCATAGCCAGTACTGATCAAGAGGGCATCCTCTGTAATTTCCATGATCCAGCCTTGATAGCTTTGACCATCTATACAGATTTTTTGTTGATTCCCCGATTCGGCAAATTCGACCAGTCGATTAACCAAAGCTTCAGACATCATTTAAGTTCCTAACGTAAATATGGATAAGGGTTTACTGCACCACGGCCTTTTCCGTCCAGATAAAGTCCATAATGCAAATGGGGAAGGGTATGGCGTGCATTTCCGGTATTGCCTACATACCCGATCAGCTCGCCTTTTTTGACAGCATCACCCACGCTTAAACCACGTTTGTGTCCGTCCAGATGGGCATAATAATGCCATGAAGCGGCCGGACCAATAATCCAGATGACTTTACCACCTAAGTTGTTGTCTCGTAAGTCTGCAACAATCCCATCGGTGGTGCTGTATATTTTTGTTCCACGTGGAGCAAGTATATCGATGCCTTCATGCCGACGACCATGACTGCGCGCAGCTCCCCATGTATCACTGAGTGCATCGCGTTGAATGCCTTTCACCGGAATGGGCAGGCGATGGCTGAGCGGGGTGGCCTTTAATCGTGCCAGATCTGCGCTAGGCAGAGGCGTTGTTTTTTTGGGTGTTGTGGTACAGGCAGACAACACAACCGTTACAAAGATGATCCCAATATAGACAAAAAAAGGGCGCACAGCTCCTCCTTGGATGTGTCTTTTGGGCATCACTATGTCATGAATCCAGCGCAGAGATCAATTTTTTCATCGCGGTGGGAATACCCCGAGATGTGGCTTCTTCGGGGCTGAGCCACTCGCCGGCAGCTGCACTCATCAGATGCTCCTTTTGATCATGTTCCACGTGAAACATCTGTACATTCAACACCCAGGTAAAGTGGGTAAAGCTGTGGCTGATCTGTACGTTTTGTGCCAGCGGACTGAGACCATACTCCCTAACCCATTGCTGTATCTCGCCTGAATGCTCGATAATCGGGAGACACCACAAGCCACCCCAAAGTCCGCTTGCATCGCGTTGCTGCCAAAACCACTGTTGTTCCGACTGGATTAACAGTACTTCGGCATGGCGTATCGGCACTGGTTTTTTGGGCTTCTTAAAAGGTAATTCACTTTCAATGCCTTGCTGATGTGCCTTGCAGTGCTGCTGCATCGGACAATACAAACACAACGGTTTTTTAGGCGTACAAATGGTTGCACCTAAATCCATAATCGCTTGGGTATAGTCGTGATTACGCTGCCGAGGGCAGAGCTGCGTTGCAATCTGCCACAGCATGCGCTCGTTGGCAGGTTTGCTAAAGTCATCTTCAAGTGCCAAAAAACGTGATAAGACACGTTTGACGTTGCCGTCCATAATCACGCCATATTGGCGTAATCCGAGCGACATCAATGCGCCAGCTGTGGAGCGTCCAATTCCGGGTAAGGCCATCCAGCCGTCTAGATCGTGAGGAAAATGACCTTGCCGATGCACGATGCCTGCTGCCTTATGCAGATTGCGTGCCCGCGCATAATAGCCCAGACCGGCCCAGTAAGGCGCCACATCATCCCATGTGGCACTGCCTAACGCATCGACAGTGGGGAAGCGCGTCATAAAGCGTTCAAAATATTGCAATACGGTTTTGACTTGTGTCTGCTGCAACATGATTTCAGAGACCCAAACCTTATAAGGGTCATCGGCCACCTGCCAAGGCAAGTCGTGTCGGCCATGTTGATCAAACCAAGTCAGCAATGCATCGGAAAAACAAAAATCAGACATGAAAACATACAGCGGCAGGGAAGGGGTCAGTATACCCAAATTGAATTATCACAGCTATCCGTTGCAAGTAAAGCCATGCAAAAGGGACGATCATTGATCGTCCCTAAGCTGATACTATGCGTGTGCCGGTTTAGTCTTGCACAATCCCCCAGCGCTTATCGAGTTTGAGCTGCTGCCCTTTATAGCGTGGAATGATGTGAATATGCAGATGCTCAGACGCTTCGCCAAAGACATCGCCGTCATTAAAAGCCACATGGAAACCATCGGGTTGATGACGAAGTTTGAGTTCATTACGTGCAAGTTCGAGTAAAGAAAGCAGGCTTTTACGCTCTTTATCTGTCACTTCAAAAAAAGAACTGACATGACGAATCGGGATGATGATGGAGTGTCCTTTGGACAGAGGATTTGCCTCGGGCAAAATTACACCAAAATCATTTTTATCAATGACGTCGTAGTCGTCAAATTCACAATAAGGGCATTTTTTCTCTGTCATTTTCATATCCTCGATTGATGTTGTTCTTTAAACCCTTGTGTCCCAGCACCGTTTATACATCACTTTGCACACAGATGACGTTCAAGTAAGGCATACATAGCAGCCAAACTGTCTTGCTCTGCTTGTGCACTATAGCCTAAATCTACCCCATTTGCTTTGGCCCGTTCATCGGCAAGCGGGTTACTAAAGCCATGTTTGGCACCTTCCAATACCACGACGCTGTAGTCCACCTCTGCATTGTTCATTTCTTCTTTGAATTTAGCAACATCTTCAAGTGTGACCATGCTGTCTTTTTCACCATGTAACACTAAAATTTCACCCTGAATTTGTCCTTTTTGTGCAGGTGCTTTCGGGGCGAGTGTGCCGTGAAACGAAACGACCGCTTTTAGGGGCGCGCCTTCGCGTGCCAGATCGAGCACAACTTTACCGCCATAACAAAATCCAATCGCGGCCACATGACTTGCATCCACTTCAGGTTGTGCTTGGAGTGTTTCAAGACCCGCTGTTGCACGTGTGACGATGGTATCTGGATCTTGAAAGGTTTGCGTCATCCACTCATTGGCTTGGGCTGCCTCTGTGGTCACTTTTTTCTCGCCATACATATCGATCGCCAGTGCCGCATAACCATGCTCGGCCAATTCACGAGCACGCTGTAGCGTATAGTCGGTGCGACCCCACCATTCAGGTGCCACAATCACACCTGCAACCGGGCTTTTAGTAGCGGGGGCTGCAAAAAAACCAATCAGATGGGTACCGTCCTTTGCGGTGTACTCAATTTCACGGGTAATAATCGATGCTGTCATGGGTTAAATCCTTATAAAGAATAAAAGTCAGCTTGTGCAGATCAGGCACTATGTGACTCAAAGAGCCTGCTACATGGTCTTAGGATGTTCAAAAAATAGTGGGTTGATGTAAGATTTTCAAGATAAAAAAGAAGGACCGTACAGTACGATCCCTCTTTTTTATTGTTGAAGCGTATAGACACGAATGAATCGTTATACCCTACCACGCGAGATAAATCCGATAATTGCCAAAATAACAGCAACTACGAGTAAGATCACTGCGAAATCTTTGGACAAGCCAGCAACGCCACCAAACCCTAACAGACTCGCAATAAGTGCAATCACTGCAAATATAATCGCCCAACGGAACATTTTTTTGATCTCCTTATATTTATCGTTCTTTCAATATAGAGCGAAATTTCAGATGGCTATGTGTTGTTTATGTGGCGAAAATGTATAAAACACAGCATCTTGAGGAAACATTTGTTACAAGGTCGCTCAACCACGAAGGGCCAGCAAAGAGTGTTATACTTTAGGCTCTGGTACCGAGATATTCACTATGACCACCGCACTGCGTCCCCAATTTTGGAAACACTATCCGCTTGATGCACTCAATACAGCAGAGTGGGAAGCCCTGTGCGACGGTTGCGGCCTGTGCTGTCTGATTAAACTTGAAGATGAAGATACGCATGAGATTGCCTATACGCAGGTGGCCTGCAAACTGCTCGACTGCAACACTGCGCGTTGCTCTGATTATGAAAATCGTCAAGCCAGCGTGCCCGACTGTATTCAACTGACACCTGAGCGTTTGCAAAGCATTCGTTGGTTACCGTCGAGCTGTGCCTATCGGCGTTTAAATGAAGGGAAAAATTTACCTTCATGGCATTATTTAAATACGGGCTCAAGGCAAAGTATGCTAAAAGCACGCAAATCAGCAGCAGGGCGATGTATTTCAGAAACCGAGGTACATGAAGACGATATCGAGGAATACATCGTACGCTGGATTCGTTAATCTGCCCTACGACTTTGTATGACTTGGCTGTCCCGACGCTCTTGAAGTGATTGTTGAGTAACGCTCCATGCGGCAGTCAAACCCAAAAAGGCCATGATTGAGGCCACCACCAGATCGGGCCAGATGCTTTGGGTACCAAACACACCGAGTGCAGCCAGCATAATGGCGCAATTTCCAATCGCATCGTTACGGCTACACAGCCACACCGATTTCATATTGGCATCGCCATCGCGAAAGGCAAACAGTACAAGCGCGCTGATCAGATTGGCCATTAAGCCCATAAAGCCAATTGCACCCATAGTCATTGCTTCAGGTGCCATGCCGTAAAATATCGACCAGAGTACTTTAAGCAATACAATCAGGGCAAAGATCCCCATGGTCAGGCCTTTAAGCAGTGCAACGGTGGCTCGCCAGTACAGACTCATGCCCAACGCAAAAATCGAGATGATGTAATTGACGGAATCACCCAAGAAATCCAGTGCATCGGCCCATAGCGAAGTCGAGCCAATATGTGCACCGCCGAAAACTTCAATCAAAAACATGCCAAGATTTAGTAAAAGTGCAATCCATAATGCCGTTTTGAATTTAGCACTCTGATGTTTTTCGGGTGGGTGATGTTGACAGCAGTGAGCCATATGCAAGTTCCTCTGTATGGGATAAGCTGAGTAAAAAGGCTGGAGCCGCTCCAAGGTCAAGCACATGATGAAATATTTAATTGGTGAACTGGCAAAAAAATCGCAGGTTTCTGTCGACAGCATCCGTTTCTATGAAAAACGTGGTGTGCTCAAAGCACCCAAACGCGCAGACAATAACTATCGTTACTATGATGATCAGGCACTGGATCAACTGATTTTTATACGACATTGTCGAGAGCTTGGGATGTCTTTAAAAGAGATTGAGGCATTGCAGCAATTGCTGGAGCATCCTGAACAGCAATGTACGCTGGTCGATCAGGCGATCGAAATACATTTGGGCCACATCAATGAAAAAATCAAACAGTTTGAACGCTTTAAAACCGAGCTGCAACAACTCAGGCAACGTTGTCAGTCAAGTACGACCATCGACGACTGTAAAATTGTACAAACGCTCAAAGAGCATGATCCCTCAATCTAGTCGTCTTGATTGACTGTGCTAGTCTCTCGACATATCTGGTAAAACAAAACTACATATTCACAGCATTGTGCCGAGTCTGAATTTTTTATGCTACAAGATCAAAGACTCAGGAGTATAACGAGATGACGAAGCAATTTGCCACGTCGATACTGTGTAGTAGCTTTATTTTGTTGGGGGCGTGCGGTGCAAACAACACCAACTCCAAAGCACCCCAATCCAATTCGCAAAGCAGCTCAAGCGTGCAACAGGCAACCCGCGTAGAGCAAACATTTAACCAGGAAGCGGTTGCCAAATTTGATGAGCCTTGGGCGCTGACCACATTGCCCGATGACCGATTACTGATCACCGAGCGTCAAGGCAAGCTTAAACTCTTTGACCCAGCCACTCGAAAAAGTCTTGAGGTTGCGGGTGTACCGAAAGTCAGTTATGGCGGGCAGGGCGGATTGGGCGATGTGATTGTGCATCCCGATTACGCGCGAAATTCTTGGATTTATCTGAGCTATGCTGAGGCAGGCACCGGTGGATACGGTGCAGTGGTAATCCGTGCCAAACTCGATCAGACCCGTGCAGCACAGCCACGTTTGACCGATATTCAAAAAATCTGGACGCAAGTGCCCAAAATGTCGGGACAGGGCCACTATGCACATCGTTTAGCTTTTGATCAGGAAGGTAAACTCTGGATCAGTTCGGGCGAACGACAAAAGTTTGATCCAGCGCAGGATATGACGTCGAATTTGGGTAAAATTGTGCGCTTAAATGACGATGGCACGCCAGCAACCGGGAATCCATTCGCCAGTCAAGGTGGTGTTGCTGCGCAAATCTGGTCACTGGGTCATCGTAACCCTTTGGGCATGGCCTTCGATGCCAAAGGTCAGTTGTGGGTCGTTGAAATGGGCCCCAAAGGCGGTGACGAGCTGAATCGGATTGTGAAAGGTGCCAACTATGGCTATCCGATTGTTTCCAATGGTGATCATTATTCAGGAAAACCAATTCCCGATCACGATACTCGCCCAGAATTTCAAGCGCCTGAGGTGAGCTGGACACCGGTTATTTCTCCGTCCAGTATGATTATTTACCAGCATAGCGCCTTTCCAGCATGGAAAGATAAAGCCATTATCGGCGGGTTATCTTCTGAATCCATTGTGGTGGTTGATCTTCAATCGCAACCCGTACAGGAAGTACAGCGCATTGATATGCAACATCGGATTCGAGGCGTGCATGCCGCCAAAGATGGAAGTCTTTGGGTGATTCAAGATGGCGCCAATGCCAGCCTACTCAAATTAACGCCCAAATCATCAACCGACAGACTTTAAATGAAATCCACTTATTTACATCGTATCGCATCGTTCACTTTTACCGGCTGTATGGCAGGACTCATCTCCTGCACTGCAGTCGCTCAGCCACTGAGCGCGCAGCAGGTTCAGCATCAAATCGATCAGCATTTTCAGCCATTGATCGATCAGTATCAGATTCCGGGTATGTCCGTTGCAGTCACCATGCACGGACGGCATTACTACCGTCATTATGGTGTGGCATCCGTACAAACCCAGCAGGCGGTTTCTGAGCAAACACTATTTGAACTTGGTTCCGTGAGTAAACTGTTTACAGCGACCCTAACAGGTTATGCGCAAGCACAGGGCAACCTGAAACTCAGCGATCATCCCGCACAGTATTTTCCAGAGTTAAAACAAAGCGCCGTGAATCAGGCTACGCTACTGAATTTGGGTACCTATACCGCAGGGGGCTTTCCGCTACAGTTTCCCGAGCAGGTCACCAGTCAATCCGACATGGTCAAGTATTTTCAGCAGTGGCAGCCCAAAGCAGCCCCAGACCGTATTCGTGAATATTCTAATCCGAGCATTGGTTTGATGGGAGAACTGACGGCGAGAGCCATGAAAGCCCCGTACACCACCTTAATGGAGCGCAATTTGCTGGTGGCGCTGGGCATGCGCCATACTTATATTCAGGTTCCAACTGCTCAGATGCCACATTACGCGTGGGGCTATAAGGCTAAACAAGCGATTCGGGTTTCACCGGGGATGTTTGATGCACAGGCGTATGGGCTCAAGAGTACCTCAGCCGATATGCTCAAGTTTTTAGATGCTGAGCTGAATCCGCAGCGGCTCAAACCTGCCCTGCAACAAGCAGTGGAAAGCACACAAATCGCTTATTTTAAGGTTGGGCCTATGCAGCAAGGTTTGGGGTGGGAGCAGTATGCCTATCCTGTTGCTTTAGACACTTTGCTGGCCGGTAATTCAACTCAAATGGCGCTAAATGCACAGCCGGCTCAGCCGATTGCTCATCCGGTCAAAGCGCCAGCACAAACTTGGCTAAACAAAACTGGTGCAACCAATGGCTTTGCAGCCTATGTGGTATTTATTCCAAGTGAGCAGATTGGACTGGTCATGCTGGCAAACCGTAATTTTCCCAATGAAGCCCGCATTCGTGCCGCCTATGCCACGCTTACGCAGCTTATTCAGTCTAATCACAACAAATGATCAGTTGCAGTGTAGATTCAAATTGTAGATTTCCACCAGACGCAATAGACTACAGGAAAACCCCATAAAGTCTTTGATGATGTCAGATACTCATATTCCACTTCCCGAACGTTTACGTCCACGCGATTTATCAGAAATTATTGGACAAGATCATTTGCTGGGTGAACATGCGCCACTGCGTCAAATGATTGATCAGGGCCATTTGCCCTCGATTATTTTCTGGGGGCCACCTGGAGTGGGAAAAACCACCATTGCATTGCTGTTGGCACAGGCGGTAGATCGGCCTTTTATCAGTCTGTCTGCACTCAATACCGGGGTTAAAGAGCTGCGTGAGGTGATTGCCGAAAGTGGCGACCTGTTGACTCCCGTGGTATTTATTGACGAGATTCATCGGTTTAATAAGTCGCAGCAAGATGCGCTGCTGAACGCGGTTGAAAAAGGCAAGATTACCCTGATTGGCGCCACCACCGAAAACCCGTCGTTTGAGGTGAATGGTGCGCTATTGTCGCGTTGTCAGGTATATACCTTGAATGTGCTCGATGCAAATGCCATTCAACGCTTAATTGATCGAGCGCTCGATTCGGATGCCTTTTTAAAAGCGCGCCATATTCATATTGAAGAATACGATGCGCTGCTTCAGTTCGCCGCTGGTGATGCCCGTAAGGCACTCAACCTGATCGACTTAATTGCCAGTACTTTTGAGCCCGATCAGGAAAATCTGGTCAACAATGCCGTAACGGTTAAGGTGGCACAACAAAATATTGCCCGCTACGACAAATCGGGTGAACAGCATTACGATATCGTTTCGGCCTTTATCAAATCGATTCGCGGGAGTGATCCGGATGCAGCGCTATACTGGATGGCACGAATGCTTAAAGGCGGGGAAGATCCCGTATTTATTGCACGGCGCATGCTGATTGCCGCTTCTGAAGATATTGGTAACTCCAATCCGAATGCATTGCTGTTGGCCGGAGAATGTTTTCGCTCAGTGCAGGCTGTGGGCATGCCCGAAGCGCGAATTATTTTGGGCCAGTGTGCCGTATATCTGGCTACGAGTCCGAAAAGTAACAGCACTTATCTGGCCATTGATCGGGCCTTGGCTTTGGCAGAAAAAACCGCCAATTTGCCTGTACCATTGCATTTACGCAACGCACCGACCAAACTGATGAAGCAGCAGGGCTATGGTGTGGATTATCTGTATCCGCATCATTATCCGGAGCATTTTGTAGAGCAAGAGTATTTGCCGCCTGAACTCAAAGGCACCAAGCTATACGAATACGCCCGAAACAAGCGTGAAGTCGAAGGTGAGCGTTTACAGCAACGTCGCTGGCAACATGAGCAGCAGCAACAATAATCAAAGGAACTCCCATCAAGAAAGATGAGAGTTCTATCAATAGAATTATGAGAAAAATGGGTAGCAGCGGAAAAAATGGATGTTGGAGCAGTTTGAATTGCAAACCTGCGCGAGATATTCAACATGCGCAACAGGTTGCGAAAACCAGTATCTTTGAAATCGATGCGATCCATAAAAAATTTAAAGAAAACTGGGATCGTGTCTATCCTGCAAGGTTATTGGTGGATTTAGAAAATGATACAACAGAGGCTTTGTTGCACAAACCTACCGATAAAGCCTTATTCCGTAATATAATTCGCAAATGAATAAGCCTACACCTAAAATTTATCGTACAAGCAATTGGTCATTCTACAATCGTGCTCTGATAAATCGAGGAAATCTCTCAATTTGGTTTGATCCCAAAACTCAATGGTATGCTCAACCCAAAGGCAAACATGGACGAAATCAAACTTATTCTGACACAGCGATTCAATGCTGTCTGATGATCAAATCCCTATTTCGATTGTCTTTACGTATGGTCACTGGCTTTGTTCAAAGTCTCATTCATCTCTGCAGATTAGATTGGACAGCCCCAGATTATTCCACTCTCTGTAGAAGACAAAAGTATCTTGATATTGCAATTAACTATCAAAAAAACAGTAATGGTCTCCACCTACTCGTCGATTCTACTGGTTTAAAGTTTCTGGGTGAAGGTGAATGGAAACGAAAGAAACATCAGCCTGAATATCGCCGCCAATGGCGTAAATTACATATTGGTATAGATGCTGAAACCCTTCAAATACGGGCAGTTCAGCTCAGCACTAACAATGTGAGTGATTCGCAGGTACTTGGTGATTTACTTGATCAGATTCCACAAGATGAGCAGATTGACTCCGTATATACTGATGGGGCTTATGACACAAAACAATGCCGTCAAGTAATTTCGGATCGGCAAGCACATGCAGTGATTCCACCTAGGAAAAATGCAAAGCCTTGGAAAGATACAAAGATTTGCTCGTTAGAGCGAAATGAGCTGCTTCGAACAGTTAAGCATTTAGGAAGAACCATTTGGAAAAAATGGTCAGGTTATCACCGGCGAAGTTTGGTTGAAACTAAGATGCATTGCATCAAATTATTAGGGGATAAACTCAGTGCGAGAAACTTTCAAAGCCAAGTCAATGAAATACATACACGTGTGGCAATCTTAAATAAGTTTACGGAATTAGGCCGACCTCAAACCCGAGTTGTAACTTAAATTTGGATCTTCTAGGGGAGCTCTATCTTTCAAGCCTTTGTGCAACAAAGCCTACAACAGATAAAATGTCATAATGCTTAAGCAGATTATAACGGATCAAATACCATCGATCCGTTAATCATGAATATATCTTCAAGTTAATCTATTAAAAATGAAAAATTTAAAAAATTATAATTTATAGTAAAATTATGTTTCTAATATTTAAATAGATTTTTTATGCCAAATAAAACGGATGACAAATGATGTTATACTTATAGACAGATTTGTCTATAGAATAAAATAGTGCTGATATAAAAGTGAAAAATAGTTTAAATCTGGATCATACAGTTAATAGCATCACTTATTTAAATAAAAATATGACGGTGTGTGGTGGAAATGCCGCATTCTTTGAACGCGTTAACATGGATGTCGCGGTATGTCAGCAACGGGATTTGCAAGATCTACTTCCAGATGACTGGTGGCAGCATATCTATCCCTTATTGCAACCCGCAATTGAGGGACACTCGGGACAGGCCTGCTGGCAGATTCAATGTCACAAGCAGGGTACTCTCTCTAAAATGGCCTTTGTATCGCCTTATTTTTCAGGCGATCAGCAGGTCGCGGGCATCACCCTTAGTGTGGTTGAACAAGCTGATCAGCTTAGCATGCAGCAGCAGCTTGCGAAAATTCTGAAAGATTTCGAAAACTACAAACTGGCGATCGATGCGCATTCGATTGTGGCCATCACCGATCATCGTGGCATCATCACCCATGTGAACGAGAAATTTTGTGATATCTCGCAGTATGAATATCACGAACTGGTGGGCAGCACGCATAAAATTATCAACTCGGGCTATCATCCACGGACATTTTTTAAAACCATGTGGAAAACCATTGCTCAAGGGCAGATTTGGAAAGGTGAGATCTGTAATCGTACCAAACATGGCAATTTGTACTGGGTCGATACCACCATAGTGCCGCTTAAAGACAACAATGGTTTATTAAAGAATTATATTTCTATCCGAACCGATATCACGCAGTTGAAATCTTCCGAAGATCATGCCAAGTACATGGCGCTGTATGACGAATTAACCGGACTGCCCAATCGACGCTATGTCAAAGAGCGGCTAAAGCAGGTGATTCAGGCCAGTAAAGATGAGCAACATCATAGTGCAATCATGATGATGGATCTGGACAACTTTAAAACGGTCAATGATACCTTGGGGCACGACTACGGCGATCATTTACTCAAAATGGTGGCGAAACGGGTCAGCAAATGTGTGCGGGAAACAGAAACCACGGCACGTCTGGGTGGTGATGAGCTGCTGATTATTCTGTCTCACTTAAGTGAAGATGAGGCCACAGCGCATCAGCAGGCACATTCGATTGCAGAGCGTATTTCTCAAGTGATTTATCAGCCTTTTGTACTTGAAAATCAGGTCATTCAAACCAGTGCCAGTATCGGAATTTTTGTATTTAAAGATGATTCCATTCCACAAAATGCACTGCTCAAATATGCGGATATGGCGCTCTATCAAGCCAAGGCCAACGGAAAAAACTGCATTTGTACCTTTGATCCTTTGATGGAATCGCAGGTGGTGTCACGCGCCTCGCTCATTTCAGATTTACGGCAGGCACTGATTCGAGATGAGTTCGAGTTGTATTATCAGGCTATTGTGGATCAGCATAAAACCATTATTGGCTATGAAGCATTATTGCGCTGGATTCATCCGGTACGGGGGCTGATTTTACCCGGCGAATTTATTGAACAGGCCGAGAAATCGGATCTGATCCATCATATTGGCAATCGCGTGTTACGGATGGCTTGTCAGCAGTTGTACCAATGGAGCCAGCATGAACATTCGGCGCACTGGACGGTATCGGTCAATATTAGTGTACAGCAATTTCGCCAATCCGATTTTGAAGACAACGTCATGCAGATCATTCGCGAAACAGAGGCCAATCCTCATCGCCTGCGTTTAGAACTGACCGAAAGTATGTTTTATCGCGATATGCACAGTTCAATTCAAAAAATGAAAAAACTGATCGAAATTGGCGTTCGCTTTTCGATGGACGATTTTGGCACGGGCTACTCATCGCTGAATTACTTGAAGCTATTGCCTTTAGATCAGCTCAAGATCGATCGATCCTTTGTAAAAAATATTGTGGATAATCCGCGCGATCTGGCGATTGTGAATACGATTATCCGTCTAGCCCATCTGCTTGATTTGAATATTGTCGCCGAAGGCGTCGAAACTCAAGAGCAGCTCGACTGCCTAAAAGAAAACCAATGCTTTAGTTTTCAGGGCTTTTTGTTTGGGCGACCACTACCGATCAAGACGCTGCACGATTAGTCCAGTTCTTCATTCACCTGTCCGTAAATCAGTAAGGTAAACACGCCTGTTCCTCCCAAAATATTGCCCAAGGTGGTCGGAAGTAAAAACTGAAGCACATAGTCATAAAGCGATGCCTGCCCCTGATATACCCAGTAGGCCATTTCTGCCGAGCCGACGATCACATGTGTAAATCCACCCAAACCCATCAGATAGGTAATAAAGAAAATCAGTAAAAACTTGTTGGTGGCCGAAGGGAGCATCCAGACCAAGGATGCAATCAGGATACCCGCAGGGATTCCCTTAATAATATTGTCTGTGGCACTCAACGCAGCTACATGATGGGCCAGCTCGTGTAAAGCCTGATCAACTTCTGGTGGAAAAAGCTGGGCGTTGAGTAAAAATAAAGCCGCCAGCGCCGTTCCGATTAAATTGCAGACAAATACAATCCCCCACAGCCGAAATACGCCTTTGAGCTTATCAAAGGTAAATGGATTAAAGAGTGGAACCACCGTAGTAATGGTGTTTTCGGTAAAAAGTTGCATGTGTCCAATAATGACCAGTACAAATCCGACCGTGTAGCCCATGTTGGTGACCAGATCTACCCAAAGTGCATCTGCGGGCAAGTAGGCGGTTAAAATGGCTTTAAAAACAAAGGAGAAGCTGATAATCACGCCTGCGGTAATACCCGAGAAAATCAGCGCCTTGGTCGGACGGTTCAGCTCCTCAATGCCATCGCGGCGGATAATTTCATAAACCAAGCGGGGCGAAAGCTTTTCGTGTTCTTCCACTGCCATTCGCTCTTGCCAGCTTAGATTGTTGTCGTTTTTTTCTTTTTCAACCTCGGCTTTTTCTTTTTCAGTCTCGCTCATTGCAATTTCCTTTATTGTGATCATGTGATTTTGAAATGCATATAAGCCAGCATCTGGCATTGATTTATGCGTGTTATTCTCTTTATTTTTATAAGATTTTTACAAAGAGTCCAGTATTCAACGAGGTGATTTATGTAATCTTAGATCACTGAGGACGGTAGAAAAAAGTAGGCAATACATCCTGCAGATGAATTGCCCTGAACAGGTTTTAGGCGTGAGTTAAATGAATAAACGAACGTAATTCATCGGTTTGCGGTGCTGCAAATAATTCTTTGGCAGGGCCGTATTCATGTACGCGACCTTCATGCATAAACAGCAAGTAGTCGCCCACGTCACGGGCAAAGCGCATTTCATGCGTGACCATGATCAAGGTCATGCCATCTTGGGCCAAGTCTCGTACGACTGCCAAAACTTCATTGACCAATTCTGGATCGAGTGCCGAGGTAATCTCGTCACAGAGCAAGATTTTAGGCGACATGGCCAATGCACGTGCAATTGCAACACGCTGCTGCTGTCCGCCAGAAAGCTGACTCGGCATGGCATCGGCTTTGTGTTTTAAACCAACTTTATCCAGCATCAGCATGGCCAGATCACGAGTCGCCGCCTTATCGACTTTTTTGACAATCTGGACCGCCAGCATCACATTTTGAATCACGCTCAAATGTGGAAATAAATTAAACTGCTGAAAAATCATCCCGACTTTCAGGCGCAGTGCCGTTAAATCGGTTTGCCCGACTTCAAGTAAGGTCCCATCAACCTCGATGTATCCTTCATCGATGGTTTCGAGGCCATTGATCGATCGCAATAAAGTACTTTTGCCCGAACCACTGCGGCCAATAATCGACACCACTGAACCAGCTTCTACTTCTAGTCCAATACCTTTGAGTACATGGTGATCGCCAAAGCGTTTATGCAAATTATGAATGTGAAGCAGAGCCATGAAGTTTCTTCTCAAGATAAGCTGCCAAGGCAGACAGTGGATAACACAAGATGAAATAACCGATCGCAACCAATCCAAAAACCAAGAATGGTTCAAAGGTGGCGTTGGCCAGTACAGAACCAGTTTTGGTCAGTTCGGTAAAACCAATGATCGAGGTAACGGCAGTGGCTTTTACAATCTGTACGGAAAACCCGACTGTTGGTGCAATGGCGATACGAGTTGCCTGAGGCAAAATCACATAACGAAACTGCTGTAAACGCGTCATCGCAAGGCTTGCAGCCGCCTCCCATTGACCGCTTGGAATCGCTTGTACACAGCCGCGCCAGATTTCGGCAAAATAGGCAGCGGCATAGGCTGTGAGTGAAAAGGCAGCAGCAGCCCATGGTGAAATATCAATACCCAACAGTGACAGGCCAAAAAAGGTCATAAATAATTGAATCAGCAGCGGCGTACCCTGAAAAAATTCGATATACACCACAGCAACTTTTTGTAATATCGGATCTGGGTTAATCCGAAGCATCAGAACCAGTAAGCCACACACACCACCGAGCACAAAGACCATCAGCGATAACAGCAATGACCAGCCCAAGCCATTCAGCAGATTTTGAATAATGTTCCAGAGCGTAAATTCTTGCATCATCATCATGATTAAACGCTCCCTTTAAAGCAGACACGTCCAATTCGCATCAAGATTGCGCGAACGCATACCGCCAACACCAGATACAGCACCGCCACCACAATATAGATTTCAAAGCCACGGAAATTACGCGACTGAATAAAGTTGGCGACAAAGGTGAGTTCTTCCATCGAAATTTGCGAACACACCGAAGAACCCAGCATCACAATAATAATTTGGCTACACAGCGCTGGCCAGACCCGACCCAGTGACGGTGGCAAAACCACATGTCGCAAAATTTGAAAGCGGGTCATGGCCAGTGAAGCTGCTGCCTCGATTTGACCTTTGGGCGTGGCCTGAATACCAGCACGAACGATTTCGGTACTATAAGCACCCAAATTGATAATCATGGCCAAAATGGATGCAGTCCATGCATTCATGGTCACGCCAATGGCGGGTAAGCCAAAGAAAATAAAAAACAACTGCACCAGAAACGGGGTATTACGGATCACTTCGACATAAATCCGAAACAGGGCACTGACCGGTTGAATACGCCAAGCACGGCATGCTCCCCCAATCACCCCCAGTGCCAAACCAAACACCGTACCAATCAGTGTTAGAACCACTGTACGGCCCAGCCCTTCGGCAATCATGCCGGTGTAGGGCAGAACACTGGAAAACTCAAACTCGTAGGCCATCTCGATCTCTCATTCAAACGGACGTGGGTGACATTAGAGTTGTTTTGGAAGAGGAGCACCCAACCATTGCACCGAAATTCGATTGAGCTGACCGTTACTTTTTGCGGTTTTAATAATGGCATTGAGCTTGCCTTGTAAAGCTGCTTCGCCTTTATTTAGACCGATATAACATGGCGAGTTTTTAATAATGAATTTGGTATCAAGCGGCTTTTTGCTAAAGTGTTTACTTAAGCTTCCCGCGACCACGTTGCCAGTTGCAATCAAATTCACCTGACCTGAGTAAAAAGCCGATACGGTCGAGTTATTGTCTTCAAAACGCTTAATGGTGGTTGAGCTTGGTGCGACTTTGCTCAGCTCTAAATCTTCGATTGAACCACGTGTGACGGCAATCGTTTTACCCGCTAAATCCGCAGCAGATTTTACCGCGATATTCTTTTGTCCAAACACGCCATTATAAAAAGGCGCATAGGGTCCAGCAAAATCAATGACTTTTTCTCGCTCAGGATTTTTACCTAAACTTGAAATCACCAAATCCACTTTTTTGGTGGTCAGATAGGGAATACGGTTGGCACTGGTGACTGGCACCAATTGCAATTTTACTCCTAAATCTTGTGCAATCAGTTTGGCCACATCAATATCGTAGCCCTGTGCTTTTAAATCGGTCCCCACAGTGCCAAATGGCGGAAAATCTTGCGGAATTGCAATTTTAATTACACCGGCTTTTTTAATATCGGCTAGGGCATCGGCATGAGCAAAGTTTGAAACTAAAACAGCAGAAAGCGTGGTTAAAGCAAAAACAAAGGATGTACGGTTTGACATGGTCACTCCAGCAAGCATAGGGGAGAACAGATTGTGTATCTAGATTTAGCAACAACCATGCCATGATGAAAAAAAGAAAATTAATTAATATAAGTATATGATTTTAAATTGCTTTAAGGTTTTCATAATTGAATCAATAAAAAGTTGGACTATTTAAAATGCTTAATAATGAGTATAAAAAAACGGAAATAGTCCCTTCTGGTAAGACCAGGTCAGACCAGAAGATAAACATCGATATCGAGGCTGAATCGAATACTAAAAAATATTTTTTAAAAAACTAATATTTTTCAGTATCTTAATGTGGTTTATAGAGTGAAGTAAGTAGTGAATGAATGTTCTAGATGCATTAAAATGTACTTTTTTGGATCATTTTTGATCGATGCTTAATTTTTGCACCAGAATTGCCTTCGACGATAGACTAAGAAAATAAAGATGGAGCAAACATAAAAAAACAGCGCCAAGCGCTGTTTTTTTTAAACACAAGACAATTAGATATCTGTTAAATCGATACCCAAGCGTGCTGCCACTTCTTCGTAGGCTTCAACCACGCCGCCTAAACCTTGGCGGAAACGGTCTTTATCAAGTTTCTTCTTGGTGTCTTTGTCCCACAAACGGCAACCGTCTGGAGAGAACTCATCACCAAGGACGATACGGTCGTGGAACACACCAAATTCAAGTTTGAAATCGACCAGAATCATGTTACCCGCATCAAACAATGCTTTTAACACATCATTGACTTGATAGGTAAGTTCTTTCATTTTAGCCAACTGATCCGCTGTCGCCCAGCCTAAAGCAATCGCTTGAGATTCGTTCACCATCGGATCGCCAAGGCCATCGTCTTTAAAGAACAATTCAAATGTTGGCGGAGTCAGTTCTTTGCCTTCTTCTACACCTAAGCGACGGCACAATGAACCTGCCGCATAGTTACGAATCACGCACTCGACTGGAATCATGTCGAGCTTTTTCACCAACACTTCGTTTGGTGTAAGCAGCTGTTCAAAATGCGTTTCGATACCTGCTTCGGCCAGTTTTTCCATAATAAAGGCATTAAAACGGTTGTTGACCTTGCCCTTACGATCTAGTTGTTCGATTTTTTCGCCATTGAACGCGGAGGCATCATCACGAAAGACTAAAATCAAATGGTCTGCGCTGTCTGTCTCGTATACAGATTTTGCTTTGCCAGTATAGAGCAAGGTTTGTTTTAACATGGGGGAACCTTTTTCAAAAAAAAATCGCCTAGAGAGTCTAGGCTGGCCAGTTTTGGTTAATCTGGTTTAACACTTGGTTGGCAGTCGCAGTATCGGCAAAGCTGTTACTTGGCGTAAACAGTGCCAGATTGTTACTTGTACCAACGGCAGTTAATCTGAGGACAAAAACTTGCTCACCCACTTTGATGGTGGCTTGATACGCATTTTTGTCTTGTGCAATCACGGTGTAGTTCATGCTGCTGAGCGTGGCCATGGTGTATTGCCATACCGCTTCTGATGGACCGTCAATTTGCAATAACGGATTTTTGTTTCCATCGGTCACCAAACGCGGACGACTCATGCTCATGCTGGTATTAGATGCAGTTGCAGGTTGCGCTTGTACCTGTTCCGGACGAGGCGCTGCATAGCGGTTACCGCGTTTATTTTCAAAATTTGGTGCATGCTGAATTGCCAGATCATCAACAATCGGCGCCGGATACAGCGGTGTAAACGGGCGCATGGTTGCATTGGCAGGCAATTCAAGCGGAGCAACATTAGATGCCTTTTTATAGTCCAAAGAATGATTATTTAAACTCAAGCTGTTACAACCGGCCAAAGCGATACTGGCGATTGCGAAGGTAAACCCAAGACGTAACTGCATCATAATTTGCTCTTATTGAATAATTCCCGCAGCTTTTAGCTGATGACGGAGAGGTTCGCGATATTGTTCGGCGAGAGGAGTCAAAGGAAGACGAATTCCAGTTTCGATTAAGCCCATCTCATGTAGCGCCCATTTCACAGGAATTGGGTTCGATTCGCAAAACAGAATATTGTGTACATTTGCAACTTGCTCATTGAGCGATTTTGCCTGCTCCGACTCACCTTGCAAAGCAGTTGCACATAACTCACTCATTGCTTTAGGAATAATATTGGCAGTGACCGAAATATTGCCTTTGGCGCCAAGCGTAATCAATTCCCATGCGGTTTCGTCATCACCCGAATACACCGCCATGTTGCCCTTTAAACCGTCGATCAATGCTTTGCCACGTGGCACGTCACCAGTTGCATCCTTAATGCCGATAATATTTGGAATCTCGGCCAGACGGATTGCCGTCTCGTTCGACATATCCACGCCGGTACGGCCCGGAACGTTGTATAGAATTTGTGGAATATCTACGGCTTCTGCAATGGCTTTATAATGCTGATAAAGGCCTTCTTGTGTTGGTTTATTATAATATGGCGTCACCAAAAGTGCGGCATCTGCGCCAAGCTCTTTTGCGGCTTTTGTCAATTCAATGGCTTCGTGAGTGGAATTTGCACCAGTACCTGCAATAATTGGAATACGTTTGTTCGCCACACGAATAATTTCTTTAATAACGGTTGTGTGTTCTTCCATGCTAAGTGTTGACGCTTCGCCAGTGGTGCCGACGGCGACAATACTGTTTGTACCTTGTTGGATATGCCACTCAACGAGCTTCTCAAGACCCTTCCAATCTACACTGCCATCTTTATACATAGGGGTGACGATTGCGACGATTGAACCTTGAATGGTCGGTGCTTGCTGAGTCATTTTAAAAAAATATCCTATTGTTCCATCCGGATGAAATAGTAAATACGAAAAGTGGACGGTCTGCAGTATTTTGAGTGTAAGTCACGGCCTAAACAAGTAGGCTGGATGACTATTATGCAAATTATGACTGATCAGAGAGATAAGAACAATATCCTTTGATCAAAGCATGTAAAAACTTTGACACAATACAAAGTCTCAAAAGGATGGTGTGGCCGATCTGTCACATAATCAGTGCGACGCATTCAATCATTGAATTTTTTAACATGACTTGTCAGCGGCGTATGAGTTGCTATGCTGTGAAATATTTAAAATATGATCGATTCCTCATATAAGAAAGACTGCTGAAGCGCTCTGCGACGGTGGGCATGAATTTCCATGGAGAGAAAAATGAAACAACCCAATCACGTTGCTTTAATTGTGGTCGATGTACAAAATGGATTTACGCCCGGTGGGCACCTCGCGGTTGCAGATGCCGATCAGATTATTCCGTGTATTAATCAGTTGGGTGCTTGTTTTGATACGATTGTCATCACGCAGGATTGGCATCCCGAAGATCATATTTCCTTTGCCCAAAATCATGCAGGTAAACAGCCATACCAGCACATTCAACTGCCTTATGGCGATCAGGTCCTGTGGCCGAGCCATTGCGTTCAAGGGACGCATGATGCCGAATTGCATCCCGCACTTGATTTGCCTTCGGCACAGTTGATTTTAAGAAAAGGCGTTCACCGCGATATCGACAGTTATTCCGCTTTTATGGAAGCAGATCGTAAGACCACAACTGGTCTGGCGGCATATTTAAAGGCGCGTGGTATCGATACTGTCTATATTGTGGGTATCGCGACCGATTTTTGTGTGGCATGGACTGCCATAGATGCCTGCGCGGCTGGGTTTGATAGCTACGTGGTGGTCGATGCCTGTAAAGCCATCGACATGAATGGCTCTTTACAGCATGCGTGGCAAGATATGTTAAAAGCAGGGGTGAAACGCATTTCATCGCGTGAGTTATTGAACTAGGTTCAGCAAGCATGCTTTTCATTTTTGGTTTTTAAAGGTTTTATCTCTTCATGACAGCTTTACTTCGTTTTACGGCATTTGTGCAAAAAACCTTTGCCCTTTGGGTGGTGGTCTTTGCTGCGCTGGCACTCTGGACGCCGGATTTATTTGTGTGGCTTAAAGCTTATATTCCATGGCTACTGGGGATCATTATGCTGGGCATGGGCATGACCATGTCGCTAGACGATTTTCAAGACATGCTGCGCCATCCTAAAGCCGTATTGATTGGCGTGGTGGCGCAGTTCGTGGTGATGCCGGGACTGGCCTTTTTACTGTGTCAATTATTTCAGTTGCCTTCAGCGATCGCGATTGGCGTGATTTTGGTGGGATGTTGTCCGGGTGGAACGGCATCGAATGTAATTACCTATATGGCGCGAGGCAACGTTGCGCTCTCGGTGGCATGTACCAGTGTTTCGACCTTACTGGCACCGCTGTTGACACCCGCTATTTTTTATTTTTTGGCCAGTCAATGGATTCAGATTGATGCCATATCGATGTTTGTATCGATTTTACAGGTGATTCTGGTGCCCATCGTGATTGGGCTATTGCTGCGACGTTTTTTTGCAGTGCCAGTGAATCGATATATCGAGGTGATGCCGCTGATTTCAGTCGTGGCGATTGTTGCGATTGTGGCGGCAATTATTGGGGCCAGTAAAGCCGCGATTTTACAGTCGGGCGCGTTGATTTTATCTGTGGTGATACTGCATAACGGACTTGGGTTTTTAATTGGCTACTGGGCCAGTCGAGCATTTAAGCTCTCGCATCGCGATGGCAAGGCGATTGCGGTTGAAGTGGGGATGCAAAATTCAGGTTTAGGTGTGGCACTGGCCGCGGTTCATTTCGCGGCATCACCATTGACCGCTGTACCGAGTGCCTTGTTTAGCTTATGGCATAACATCTCAGGCGCGTTGCTGGCGACTTATTGGGCGCGTCAAAGTCGTCAAGAAACAGATACAACATCTGTTGATTAGTGTTGTCGTTGATACCAATCTTCAAGTTCATGTTCGGACAAAACATCAAATCCGTACTGTTTGAGCAGTGCGGCAGTTACGCCTAAACCTGCCTGTTTCTGGCCATTAAAATGCCCGTTATAAATAAAGTGTGAACCGCATGAGGGGCTATTCTCTTTAAGTACAATTGCGCTGGCATTATGCAGTTTTACAATGCGTAGTGCCTGATGGGCACCTTCGATGAAGGCGGCTGTAACATCTTCACCCGTCGCATCTATCACCCGTGCGCGACCAGCCAAAACATCCTCACCCGAACCGCCCTGAATTTCGGCAGCAGGGCGAGGGGTAGGTAATCCGCCCAAGCATTCGGGACAAATACTTTTGGCCAGACCTTGTGCCAGCAGACGTTGAACCAGTGCAATAGGACAACTTTTTGCATCGTAACGTACTGGTTCACCAGCCAAACAGGCACTGACCAAAATCATATTTATGCGTCTCGCAACACATCTTGCAATTCAGGGCGTTTATCAAATACCGATTTTGCATATGGGCAAAGTGGAATGACCTTGATTTGATCTTGTCGAGCAAAGCTGATCAAGGCATCGAGCAACTCACGGCCAATGCCTCTTCCACGATACGCACTTTCGACTTCGGTGTGGTCAATACTCAGGCTATGATCGCCTACCCAAGTAAAGTGCATTTCACCCGCGACTTTGTCGTCATCTAGGGCCTGAAACATGCCCTGTTTACCATCTTCTATTTTTTGTATGTCCAAAGCATTCTCCTGCTTATACGATATTATGGGGCTGCTTATTGCGGCACGCCTCGAACATAGCATGAAAAATCAAAAAAATAGCGCCAGTATACATAACTCCTCAAAATTAGATTTCGCTCAATTCTTCAGCATGTAAAAACTGTGTATGATGTGGGGCGCGTTTGGTGCGTGTCCACTCGTCTAGCATCTCTTGTTTGATCTGATCGGTAATTTTTGCAATCTTTTCAGGCGAGCGCGGATCATCATAAGTGAGTTCGATACGGTGTCCATTCGGATCGAAAAAGTAAATCGAGTGGAAAATTCCGTGATTGGTCACGCCTAGAACGTCCACACCATTGTTTTCCAGATGTGCTTTGGCCTCAAGTAAGGTGGCTTCGTCTTTTACACGCAGTGCCAGATGCTGTACCCATTTCGGGGTATTTTCATCTCGGCCCATATCCGGTTGATTTGGCAACTCAAAAAATGCCAAGACGTTGCCATTGCCCGCATCTAAAAACAGATGCATATATGGGTCGAAGGCTTTGGTTGAGGGCACATGATCTTCGGCAAAGGCCAAAATAAAATCCATATGCAGATTCTTTTTGTACCATTCGACGGTTTCTTTGGCGTCTTTGCAGCGATAAGCCACATGGTGGATTTGTTCGATTTTAAATGTCATGCTCATGTCCTTATTTTATGCAGCATCGGGTTGTTGTTCTGGCGCCGCTTCAATAAACGCCGGGAGGGTCATACACTGTGCATAGACCGCTTCAATAAGTGGATAGGCGCTTAAATCAATTTGAAAGCGTTTGGCGTTATAAACTTGTGGAATCAGACAGCAATCTGCCATGGTCAGCTGATCACCAAAACAAAATTTACCTGCCGTCGCCTGTAATTGGGCTTCCAGGCTATTTAGGCCAGTCACGATCCAGTGCTGATACCATTTATTTTTTTCGATATCAGAGAGCTTAAGCGTATCTGTTAAATATTGCAGTACCCGCAGGTTATTTAGCGGATGAATATCACAGGCAATATTGAGACAAAAGGCACGAACTTGGGCGCGTATATGGGCCGCTTGCGGCAAAAGTCTTGGATCTGGATATTGCTCTTCAAGATATTCAAGAATACTCAGCGACTGGGTCAGAACATGCTCTTGATCTTTTAAGGTCGGCACCAGCTCGCTCGGATTAAGCTGTGCATACGCAGGTGAGTGTTGCTGACCGCCATCTTGAAGTAAATGAACGGGTACAATTTCGGCAGTCAGTCCTTTAAGCGCAAGTGCAATGCGGACTCGAAATGCCGCCGAGCTTCTAAAATAGCTATACAGTTGCATACTTGGTGCGTTCCTGTGCTTCGGTTTCTTGAAAAGCGAATTGACGTGCCGGCAAGATCGTGCCTGTCACTTCGCCAAAGCCAATTCGTAAGCCATTTTTTTCACAATAGCCTTTCATGATTAGCGTATCGCCATCTTGTAAAAAGCCGCGCTGCTCACCGTTTGAAAGTTGCAATAGGCGCGTATTATTCCATGTGAGTTCAAGCAGCGAGCCATAAGAATCTGGAGTCGGGCCAGAAATAGTACCTGACCCCATTAAGTCACCCACTTGTACATTACAGCCTGCCACCGTGTGATGGGTTAGTTGTTGTGCCATCGACCAGTACATATATTTAAAATTGGTGCTGCAAATCACATCTGCATGTTGTTGTTCGGCAGCTTTGAGTTCTACCGATAAATAAATGTCGTAACTATTGGCCGAAAGATCTTCTTGTAAATAAGCCAGTGGCAGTGGATCTTGTTGTGGCGAATGCGTTCGAAACGGTTCAAGTGCCTCTAGCGTGACAATCCATGGCGAGATGGAAGAGGCAAAAGTTTTGGCATTGAACGGCCCGAGTGGTACATATTCCCACTGTTGCAAATCGCGCGCCGACCAGTCGTTAAACAGCACCATACCAAAAATATGATCCCATGCGTTTTCAATTGAAATCGGTTCACCTAGGTGAGTTGCCTTGCCCACAATAAAGCCCGTTTCCAGTTCAAAATCCAACTTGCGACAGGCTGAAAAGACAGGACGCTCCTGATCGGGCAATTTGATTTGACCCGATGGACGCACAATATTGGTACCGCTTACCACCACCGAGCTGGCGCGTCCGTTATAGCCCACAGGTAGCTCAGACCAGTTCGGCAATAACGCATTTTTGGGGTCACGAAACATGCAGCCCACATTGGTGGCGTGTTCTTTAGACGAATAAAAATCGGTATAGCCCGGAATATGTACAGGTAAATGCATCACCACGTCGCTTTGCTGATAAAAAGCGTGCTGGCGAAGCGTGGTGTTATCGCGAAGCGTCGATTCATTTTTAGACAATAAGCGCTGCAAGGTTTGTCGCGTGCTGTGCCAATGTGCTTTACCACTTTCAATAAATTTATTTAAGGTGGGTTGGTCGAAAAACTGTTCACCCTCTTGGAGAGTTAAAAGCCCTGCACGCTCAAGTGCCGCCAGATCGACCACCCAGTCGCCGAGTGCCACGCCTACACGGCGTTTACCTGTTGTGGTTTCGCTAAAAATTCCGTAAGGCAAATTCTGAATAGGAAAATCCGAAGTCGGGGAAACCTCGATAAATGAAGATAAATGCACGCTCATGTCAGCATTCCTTGGCATATCAGTAATCTCTTTATCTTTTATCATACGGATTTTTTATAATTACGCAATACGAAATTTATTTATGAATAATGTAATTATATTGATAGATAAAAATTTAAATAGATAAAAAAACCTGCAATAGATGCAGGTTGAATTGTTGATGTCAAATAGAATCTAAATTTAGCGGCTTATTTCACAAACATAAAAAAATCCACACAGCGATGCATTTCTAGAGCATCGCTTGTCTGGATTTTTTAAGTAATTCAGTATGAGAATTTATTACTCTCATATAAAATTAGTTTTAAAAATCAGTTGCTTATTCTACAGTAACTGATTTTGCAAGGTTACGTGGTTGATCGACATCTGTACCACGCAATACCGCCACATGATACGACAGTAACTGTACCGGAATACTGTACACAATCGGTGCCAGCCAAGCATTCACATCTGGAATCAAAACCACATGCTGACGGTCTTTGTCGCGAATACCGCTGTTTTCATCGGCAAACACAAACAGTTCACCACCACGTGCCTGAACTTCTTCCATATTCGATTTAAGTTTGTCGAGCATATCGTCTTGCGGCGCCAAAATGACCACAGGCATCTCGTTATCGACCAAGGCCAACGGGCCATGTTTTAACTCACCCGCGGCATAGCCTTCGGCATGAATATACGAAATTTCTTTCAGTTTCAATGCACCTTCAAGGGCAATCGGATAATGTGTACCGCGGCCCAAGAACAAGCAGTGCTGCTTCTCAACAAACAGTTCAGATAAACGTAAAATTTCCGTATTGTGTTGCAAAGTATCGAGCATGACTTTTGGACAATGCCACAATTGCGATGCAATCTCTGAAATTTGTTCAGCGGCAATTTGCTGCTTCACCTGACCAATTTTCAAAATGAGCAGCATCAATGCTGCAAGCTGAGTGGTAAAGGCTTTGGTCGAAGCCACACCAATTTCTGGGCCTGCGAGGGTTAGCAAATGATGATCTGTTTCGCGTACCATCGATGACGTGGCTACGTTACAAATGGTCAGAGTCGAGATCTGAATATCTTTGGCTTTGGCACGCTTTTGTGTGTCACGTAGCGCTGCCAAGGTGTCGGCAGTTTCACCAGACTGAGAAATACAGATATACAAAGTATTCGCCACAATCACTGGTGAGCGATAACGAAACTCGCTAGCAATCTCCACCTGACACGGCACATTAATCAATTGCTCAAACCAGTACTTGGCAATCATACCGGCGTGGTAACTGGTACCGCAGGCAATAATCTGTACGTTTTGGATCTGTTTAAAATCCACTTCGGCCAAGTGCAAGAAATCATCACGCAATGCATTGCCATTTAAGGCTTGTGAAATGGTTTGTTGAATGGCTTCAGGCTGCTCATAAATCTCTTTGAGCATGTAGTGCTTGTATTCGCCTTTCGATGCATTACTGACCGCAGCATCAAGCTCTTTAACCGGACGCTCGATTTTTTCGCCATGTGCATAAATTTCAATGCTGTCACGGGTCAGACGGGCAATATCACCTTCTTCCAAATACACAAAGCGATTGGTCACAGGTAAAAGCGCCAACTGATCTGAACTGATAAAGTTTTCACCAATCCCCACACCAATCACCAAAGGCGAACCTTCGCGTACGGTGATCAACTCATCTGGATGATCCTTATGCACAATACCCAGCGCATAAGCGCCTTTAAGCTCTGGCACTACGCTACGAACCGCATCGAGCAAACTGGTTTGCTCTTTAAGCGCATGATGCACCAGATGCGCCACGACTTCGGTGTCGGTTTGTGAGGTAAAGACATAGCCTAGCGCTTCTAGGTCATCTTTAAGCTCTTGATAGTTTTCAATAATACCGTTGTGCACCACAGCCAGATCACCCGAAATATGCGGATGTGCATTTTGTTCGGTCGGTTTACCATGCGTGGCCCAGCGTGTATGTGCAATACCTAGAGAGCCGCTTAATTTGCTCTGTGCAACGGCCTCGGCCAAATTGGCCACTTTTCCTACACGGCGCTCGCGCAGGATATGCGATGGACTCACCAATGCAACGCCCGCAGAGTCGTATCCGCGGTATTCAAGGCGTTTGAGACCTTCAATTAAAATCTCACTAATGTTGCGTTCTGCAACGCCTCCGACGATACCACACATGCCTAATACCTCTTATTTTTTCAACTTTTGCGGACGTTGATAATTTGCTTTTTCAATTTGTTGCGCGCGCTCAAATGCCAGTGCATTGTCGCTCACATCACGGGTAATCACCGAACCTGCACCCACAGTGGCACCATTGCCAATATGTATAGGCGCGACCAGTGAACTGTTAGAGCCAATAAATGCAGCATCGCCAATCACGGTTTTAAATTTATTTGCACCATCATAATTGCAGGTAATGGTCCCTGCACCAATATTCGAACCAGCACCAACTTCGGCATCGCCCAGATAGGTAAAATGGTTGGCTTTTGAGCCGACCCCGATACGGGTATTTTTCACTTCAACGAAGTTGCCGATGTGTACGTCGTTGGCCAGCTCTGCACCCGGACGCAAGCGCGCAAATGGTCCGATCAGGGTATTTTCACCCACAACCGCATTTTCAAACACGCTGTAAGGTTGCACTTTTGTGCCAGCAGCAATACGGGTATTTTTTAATATGCAACCTGCGCCAATTTCGACAAAATCGCCCAGTTCACAGTCACCTTCAATAATCACATTGATATCGATTTTGACATCTTGTCCGATTTTGAGGGTACCACGCACATCAAAACGAGCCGGATCACTCAAGGTGAGACCCTGCTGCATCAGGCTTTTGGCTTGTTGCAATTGAAATTCGCGCTCGAGCGCTGCCAGTTGTAGACGGTCATTGACGCCTTCTACTTCATAGGCCAGTTCGGGCTGAATTGATGCAATTTCCAAACCGTCGGCAACGGCCATGGCCACAATATCGGTGAGATAGTATTCACCTTGGGCGTTGTTATTCGATAGCTTTGGCAACCATGCGTGCAGTTTCTGATTACTGACGCAATAGATGCCAGTATTGATTTCCTGAATCTGACGCTGTTGCTCAGTGGCATCTTTATGTTCCACAATCGCTTGAATCTTGTCGTTGTCACGAATGATGCGTCCGTATCCAGTCGGATTGTCCACATTGAGCGTGATCATGCCAATGCCTGTCGCACTTGATACGGCAAGGAGCTGATCGAGAGTTTCTTGGCGCACCAACGGCACATCGCCATACAAAATCAGTGACATGCCTTCTTGTGGTAACACGGGTAACGTCATCTGAACCGCATGACCTGTGCCCAGTTGTTCGGCTTGCTCAACCCACTGAATATTTTCTTGCTGAAATTGTTGCTGAACGTGTTCACCACCGTGTCCATAGATGGTAATAATATTTTGTGCATGCAGTTGTTTTGCCGTTTGAATGACGTGTCCGAGCAAAGGACGGCCCGCCAAAGGCTGTAATACTTTAGGAAGGCTAGAGCGCATACGCGTTCCTTTGCCCGCAGCAAGAATAATAACGGTCGTTGTCATGAATAACCTACTTAACGGTTTAGACCAGTGATAAATATATCAAAATACACAGTGCAGCCCAGAGCCCTGCAATCAGATCATCAAGCATAATGCCAAATCCGCCGTGCACCTGTCGATCAATCACTCGAATGGGCCACGGCTTCCACACATCGAACAGCCGGAAGAGGGCAAAACTGATGAGGGCCCATTTTACATCCATTACATTAAAATAGATTAAAGGCAATACGGTAATCGATTGTCCTGCAAATTCGTCCCAGACAATCCGGCCATCATCGTGTACACCCATCAGTTCTGCGGTTTTCCCACAGAAAAAAATCCCGATTACACTCATCAGTGCAATCAGAGCCACACTTGGATAAAAACCGATCCAGACCCAAAACGGAATGAACAGTAAGGCAAAGGCCGAGCCAAAAGTGCCGGGTGCTTTGGGCGCCAAGCCTGAACCAAAGCCAACACCACAAAATACGATGCAGCGATTGAACCAAGACATGCGTTTGAAGTCGATTGAAGGTTTAGGCAAAGTGTTGGTATCCATGCAGTTGAAGCGGGTAGTCCTGTCCTTGATAATGATAGGTCAATTGTTGTTGTGCGGTAATCTGACCAATTTTTGTGATTTTGGTATCGAGAGAATACTGTTGAAGTTGTTCAAAATGTTCAGGTGAGATGGTAAAACACAGCTCATAGTCGTCGCCCCCTGCAAGTGCAAACTGCCACTTGGCTGTATTTTCAAGCGCTTCGAGTGCAGGGTCGAGCGGTAGCTGCTCAAGATCGAGCTGCGCCCCAACATGAGATGCTTTTAAAATATGCCCCAGATCTTGGGCCAAACCGTCGGACACATCAATCATGCTTGATGCAAGCCCTTTCAGGCGTTGTCCGAGTTCGCAGCGTGGTGTTGGATAATCCAGTCGCTGCTGCAAGGCAGAGCCTAAATGTGCCAGACCATAGGCAGCGTCACCCACTTGACCACTGACCACCACATAGTCACCCACCTGTGCGCCAGATCGGCATACGGCTTGCTGCTGATCGACATAACCAAGCGCCGTCACCGTAATAGTGAGGTGCGGGCTCTGTGTGGTATCGCCACCAATCAGGTGTACCCCAAATTGATCACAGCATTGATATAGGCCACGACTAAACTCACTTAACCAGTCGTGATCGACTTTAGGAAGGCTAAGTGCCAGCAAAATACTGTGTGGTTTAGCTCCCATTGCAGCAATATCAGACAAATTAACTGCAACACTTTTCCAGCCAATGGCATGGGCAGAGGTGCTAAGTGGAAAATGCCGACCCGCAATCAGGGTATCTGTACAGATGACCAGTTGCTGGCCATGTGGCGGCGTAAGCAGGGCTGAGTCGTCACCAACACCGAGTTCATCGCCATGTAAGGCCGAACGGGAAAAATATTGGTCAATTACAGAAAACTCAGCCATGCACGCAACACGCCTTAGTTGGCTTGTTGTTTTTCAGCTTCACGAAGTCGAGAAGCCAAACGATCAAGAACACCATTGATGTATTTGTGGCTATCGGCACCACCAAAATGTTTGGCCAGCTCAATCGCTTCGTCCAGAACAACACGATACGGGATCTCGAGATGGTCTCGAAGTTCATATGCACCTAAACGTAAGGTTGCCAATTCGACGCCATCCAGGGCACTGAGTTCGCGGTCTAGTACCGGAACAAGTAACGTATCCAATGTTTCATGTTGTGCAACCACTTGCGTGAGCAATTCATGATAGTAGCTGAGATCGACCTTGTGCATCGCATTTTCGACACGGGTACGTGCTTCAATTTCATGCACAGGGTTGTGGCTCATTTGCCATTCATAAATGCCTTGTACAGCAAAACGACGTGCTTTACGTTTCGCTGCATAAGCGGCTTGGAGTGTTTGCGACATGCTTTAGATTGCCTTTAACAGATTAACCATTTCAATTGCAGTTAAGGCTGCTTCAGAACCTTTATTACCTGCTTTTGTACCCGAACGTTCAATTGCCTGTTCGATACTGTCAGTTGTCAATACACCATTGATAACCGGAAGACTACTTTCAAGTGCAACCACACCAAGGCCTTTGGCACATTCGCCTGCAACGAAGTCGAAATGTGGAGTACTTCCACGAATGACTGCGCCTAAAGCAATAATGGCATCAAATTTGTTAGAATCAGCCAATTTTTTAGCAACGATTGGCAATTCCCAAGCACCTGGTGCGTAAGCAACAGTGATATTATCCTCGCTAACGCCATGACGTTTCAAGGTGTCAATTGCACCTTCGAGTAAATGCTCAACGACAAAACTGTTAAAACGACCCACTAAAATCGCGTAACGGCCTTCGCTCGCGAGATGTAATAAACCTTCAATACGGCGAATTGCCATAACAACCTCGATTAGTTTTCTAGAGTTTGATCTGCGGTGATGTATTTCACCACTTCCAAGTTAAAGCCAGACAGCGCGTTAAAACGTAAAGGTGAACTGAGCAGATTCATTTTTTCCACGCCCAAATCACGTAAAATTTGTGCACCGACTCCAATCGTTTGATATTGCTGTGACAGCGCAGCATTTGATTTTAACGGTTTCGGTTTGGTCAAGCTTTCAAGGGCAGGGCCCAAATCTTGTAAATGATCCTGTCCAATCCAGACCAATACGCCACGCTCTGCGGCAGCAATGGTGCTTAAAGCACGATCCAGATTCCACGCCGGCTCACCGCCTTGCTTATTGAGTTTGAGCAAGTCGCGGGTCGGGTTAAAGCCATGAACACGCACGGTGGTGACGCCTTCACGCGGCTCACCTTTGACCAGTGCCAGATGGATATCCGGATTTCCAACTTCACGGTAGCGGAAGAGCTCAAAGTGACCGTATTCGGTTTCGATAGTTTGCTGGCTCAAGCGCTCGACCGTCTGTTCATTGGTCATACGGTAATGAATGAGATCGGCAATGGTTCCAATCTTTAAACCATGCTTTTCTGCAAAGACTTCTAAATCGGGGCGACGTGCCATGGTGCCGTCTTCGTTGATGATTTCGCAAATCACCGATGCAGGTTCAAGCCCGGCTAGACGAGCCAGATCACAGCCTGCTTCAGTATGACCAGCACGGTGAAGAACACCGCCTGGTTGTGCCATTAAAGGAAAGATATGGCCCGGTTGTACAATATCGCTTGGTTTGGCATGCGCAGCCACGGCAGTGCGAATGGTGTGGGCACGTTCTGCTGCCGAAATACCGGTGGTGATGCCTTCTGCGGCTTCGATCGATAAGGTAAAGTTCGTGCTGTGCTGTGCGCCGTTCTGGTCGACCATGAGCGGCAGGTTTAACTGCTGGCAGCGTTCGCGGCTTAGGGTCAGGCAGACCAGTCCACGCGCGTGCGTGATCATAAAGTTGATGTCTTGCGGACGTACATGCGTCGCAGCAATGACTAGATCACCTTCATTTTCACGGTCTTCATCATCAATTAGAATGACCATTTTGCCTGCACGGATATCTTCGACAAGCGCTTCCACATCACTTAGTGGCATAAGCCTTTCCCTTCTCACTGTGTCCGAAGACGATTATCTTTCACAATTTGCAGCATAGTTTAGCGTGTTTTCACCGAATTTGCCTATGCTGCATGCATTTACTTTCTGGCATCTCTTTATACACAGAACCGAAGTCACTTGAAAAGCCTAAATGGATCGAAATTAAAGCATTCTGTCCACGAAATAATCAACGTTTTAGTCATAAAAAGAATGAACTTTTCGCATTTTCTGATAATTCAGCGCATAAAAAACAAAAAAAACCCGCCAGCGCGGGTTTTGGTGATGTGAAAGCGGACTTAGATTTTTGAGGTATGGTCTAAAGAGGCATCAATCGATGCGCGTGCCTTTTTTCCCATCAGAATCTCGGTGCGAATACGCTGTGCAGTCTCGGCGCAGTCATTGTTCATACCGTTCATCATAAAGGCATGACGGGTCATCACATTACTTGGATTCGGCATGGCAACCAACTGGAATGCCTCACCCACTACTTTAAGCTGATGGTGATTGAGGTGCAATGCAGATTCTTTGGCATGCAAATAGCCAGTCAGGCGCTGCGCTGCCTCGAGTGGATTAAGTTGCATGGCCTCAACGGCAGTCGAGACGGCAAAACGGGTTTGCAGGGCAAAACGTTTGTCTTCACGATAACGCTTGTACAGTACGTCAGAAAGCAACTGGAACACTGCGCCTGTCATGAGTAAACACAGTGTACCTTGTGTAGTTGGCTTACTCATGATCAAGTTGGCGCCCTGTTGCTGAAATTCATTGACCACCTGAATCTCGTTTGGATTCACATGGTAATGCTTGCAGCTCAGCTCAATGCTTTTTTGTAAAAAGATCTGGCAGAGCTTGAAGTAGGGCACCGAAACAGACTGGTTGACGCTATTGAGTAATTGTTTCGGATCGTAAAACTGAATATTCAGTGCCACCGCCTGATCGCCTTGCGTGTGCTCAGGCAATACCACGTCTGGAATCTGAATGGCTTTTTGCTGCGCCTGCTGTTTGGCCTGTGCCACCAAGGTGATGGTATTTTGCTTTTCTGTTTCAAGCGCCTGAATCAATTGCTGGATTTCATGCTTTAAGCGAGTTTCACTGTTGATGCGTGCCAAATATTCACTGCGGCTTGGTCGAGCAATGGCGCGATATGCCAGCCAGAGGAGCAAGTGAATCACAAACATGGCCAAAATGGTCAACCACTGGGTTCTTAAGATTTCACCAATGCTGGGTTTAATCAGTGTGATTTCAATGGTGCCGACTTTCTTTTCGTTTTGCAGTGCATCCCGTACAAACACTTCGCCTTGGCGAGTTTTTTCCATACCACTGGTGGCCAGTACCTGCTTGTTGGCATCCAGAATACGGATTGAGGCCACGCTTGGGTTGGTGGCATAACGGTTGGCAATCAATGCCAAGGATACCGTATTGGCCGGTTCCAGCTCGGTCAGACTGTCGGTGACCAGTTGACTGGTCATCAGTTGCCCCTGACTCGCACGGTTCTCATTGAGTTGATGGGTGGTTGCAATCACCATTAAAAAGGTATGCAAAGCAAAACTTACGATTAATAGGCTAGCAAATAGCCCTTGTCGAGGTGCATTCAACGTAAACTTCCAAGGCAAATAGATTCAATTTCGATTATGATTCTTACAATAGTTGTAGCTCAAACCCGAGTCAATTCATGCGAGAAATCATTCTTATCTCTTTTTTGGGACCCGACCAACCTAATCAGTTCACCCGATTAATGCAGGTATTGTCCGTTCATTCCTTACATATTCTAGATGTCGGCCAGGCCGTTATTCATAATCAGCTCACCTTGGGCATCGTGGTTGCATCCGATGACGAAACCGCTACAGCACTAGCGATGAAGGAAATTTTGATTCTAGCACATGATATTGGACTGACTGTGCGCTTTAAACCCATCTCAAGTGCAGAATACGATCAGTGGGTCAGCGAAGGTGGCCGTACACGCTATATCGTGACTGCATTGGCGCCAGAATTGACCGCTTCACATTTACAAGCTGTTACCAAAATTGTCTCCGATCAGGGCTTCAATATTGAAACAGTGACCCGTTTATCAGGCCGCCCAGCACTGGGTTCGCAGCAAGATGCACCGCAACGTGCCTGTGTACAGTTTGGTTTAAGTGGGCAAATGCTCGATGCTCAGGCCATGCGCGCGGCATGTTTAAGTCTTTCTGGTGAACTCAATATCGATGTGGCAGTTCAAGAAGACAACGCCTATCGCCGTAATCGTCGTTTGGTCTGTTTCGATATGGATTCGACCCTGATTGAGCAAGAAGTGATTGACGAACTGGCATGTGAAGCAGGGGTTGGCGAGCAGGTGGCTGAAATTACCGAGCGTGCCATGCAGGGCGAGCTGGATTTCCAGCAAAGCTTCCGTGCACGTGTGGCCTTGCTTAAAGGTTTGGATGCCTCGGTACTGCCGCGTATTGCTGAACGCCTGACCATTACCGAAGGGGCAGAGCGCCTGATTTCGACTTTAAAAGCATTGGGCTACCGCACCGCGATTTTATCGGGTGGTTTTCAATATTTTGCCGAATATCTACAAGATAAACTCGGCATAGACGAAGTACATGCCAATATTTTAGATGTTGAGGCAGGTGTGGTGACTGGTGAGGTAAAAGGTGCCATTGTTGATGGCGCCCGTAAAGCCGAACTGTTGCGTGATCTAGCACAGCGAATGGGCATTTCACTTGAACAGGCTATTGCAGTTGGTGATGGCGCGAATGATCTGCCAATGCTGTCGATTGCCGGATTGGGTGTGGCATTTCGTGCCAAGCCATTGGTGCGTCAAAATGCCAATCAGGCCATTTCGAGTGTAGGTTTGGACGGTGTACTGTATTTACTTGGGGTACATGACAAGGATCTGACACGTGCCTAAAAGGCTCGATTCTCAAGCTTTGAACGCTGCTCGATGAGCGGCGTTTTTTATATGAAATTCCCATCCAATCCAGCCCCTTAGCCCAACACGTCGATTGATAAATTTTGAAACGTATCGCGCAAAAAAAAATTAAAAAACACTGCTTTTTGAGGATATGGCGTTGTAATGACACGCCAACAACGATCAGCTCTAGAACGGCGCTTTTTTTGATGGTTGAAAATGTGTAATGACAAAATAATGTTGCGACAGGGTGTGTCGTCACAAGCCATTTTGACTCTTTTTTTCTAAAAAAAACCCTCCATAATGCAGCTACAGACAAAAACAGATGCGTTGTTGAATGCACGATGTTGAATGCGTGAAGGGACTTAACTTGATGTTCTGCTCGGGATGCAGAAACTTAATCTTAGACGGAGGTTTAGTATGGTAACAGCCAGCTTCGCCACACTGCTTGGTGTCGGGATGATCGTGCTTGCACTAGCTGTTGTATTCTTTTCGCCGTACCGTCATTGGCTCGGTTTCATGTTTGCAGGTATGTTTTTTTGGGGCTTGATCGAGGTTGTACGTTTTGGGGTACAGACCGTATTTGAACTGCCGGTCACCTACAGTTATCTTGCGGCATTAAGCCTGTCGATGGTCACGGTCACCATCATTCTACTGCGAGAAGACAAGCGCGCACAAAAAGCCTTGGCAAATCGTCAGTATATCGAACACACCCCTGTCTATGAGGACGATCAGCAGCAATATTCGAGCCGCTAAACGGTGTGATCCAGTCATAAATCAGGTGCAGTCCGGCTGTGCCTTTTTTTACTTTTTTTATCATCTTTTATGAACGAAACACAGTATAGCTGCCGATACATTTGTGCTAGGATGACCCAGTTCATTTTTTGATAAGAATACAAATAGGCTTAAATGTCATGAAACTTTCTTCTCTACCTGTCGTGAAGTTACCTCTGGTCGACTTAAGTACCGATCCGCTTGACTTACTGGTCATGGGTTTGGCTTTACGTATGAAGCAGTTGGCACGTACCTGCCCGAAATTTATTGAACTCACACATGACCGTGCCTTTCGTATTCAGATTGGCACCGATTTGGGTTTTGCGCGCCAAATCATCGTCAATCACGGTCAAATCGAGACAGCCGCGGGCAGTGCAGAAAAAGCAGATTTTATTTTGCAATTTGCCGACAGTGAGCAGGGCGTTAAAACCTTGATCAAAGGTGATCCAACCGCGTTTATGACGGGGATGCAAAATGGCACGATCAAAATGGAAGGCGATTTTAGTCTGTTGGTCTGGTTTAATCAGGCAGCAAAACTGATTCCACCAAAGCTACCAAAGCCAGTGAAGCTCAAGATCAAGCAAGCTCGCCAGTTTTTAAAAGAAAAAACCGGCAAATCGTTCTAAGTCAGAATAGATGTGTACAGCAGGCGCTCGGTATCGGGCGCCTGTTTTTTTTAAGGTTAGTTTTAAATCTCGAGCTGAAACGTCACTGGGCCATCGTTGATCAGATGCACTTTCATATCGGCTGCAAATATTCCGGTTTCAACCCGAGCAAATTGCGATTTGGCATACTCCACCAATTGTTCATAGAGTACTTTGGCGTCTTGCGGTGGCATCGCTGGCCCAAAATCGGGACGCAAGCCTTTTTGGGTCTGAGCCATTAAGGTAAACTGTGACACCAGCAGTAAGCCTCCCTGCGCCTGATCGATATTCCAGCCCATTTTGCCGTTTTCATCATCGAAAATCCGGTACTTTAAAATCTTATCGATCAGTTTTTTACCTTTGTCGAGGTCATCGTCTTTACCTAGACCTAAAAAAACCAGAAGTCCATGCTGGATCGCTCCTGTGGTATGTCCATCGACCACCACGTGGGCTTCAAGGACGCGTTGTAGTAGTGCGCGCATGACAAATCTCAAAAACGAAATGTGCAAAATACTATCAGAAATACAGCAAAAGTCAGCACATTGCCACAGTGCTGACAGGACAAAGGTCTTATACAAATCAAGGTGATTCTTGCCAAAAAAATGTGGTTTAATGCATAAAGCTAACCTGCATGTTTGTTGTCTATGTCTCCAATCATTCATTCATTACTCGATACCGATCTTTATAAATTTACCATGTTGCAGGTGGTGCTACATCAATTCCCCCAGACGCACAGTGTGTACCAGTTTCGCTGCCGTAATCTGGATCAAACGGTTTATCCACTGACGGATATTCTGGATGATCTAAATGAACAACTCGATCACTTATGTGCGCTCAAGTTCAAAGATGATGAACTGCAATATTTGCGTTCCTTTCGATTTATTAAAAGCGACTTTGTCGATTATTTAGAGCTGTTTCAGCTCAAACGCCGTTTTATTCGTGCCAGTATCGATGCCAAAGGCCGTTTGGACATTAGTGTTGAAGGCCCGATGATTCAGGCCATGATGTTTGAGATTTTTGTACTGGCGATTGTCAATGAATTGTATTTCCGGCGTATTCGCACTGAGGCTGTGCTTGAAGAGGGTGAACGACGCCTGCAAGCCAAACTTGAATTACTCAAGCAGTATGAAGCGCAGCACGCAAACGACGAACCGCCATTTCTAGTGTCCGATTTTGGTACCCGTCGTCGCTACAGTCTAGAATGGCAAAAGCACGTGGTCGAGTCGTTTCATCGTAGCTCACCGCATGTGTTTCGGGGTACCAGCAATGTATTGCTGGCCAAAGAATTAAATATTACGCCAATTGGTACCATGGCACATGAATTTTTGCAGGCCTTTCAGGCACTTGACGTAAGATTGCGCAATTTTCAAAAAGCGGCCCTAGAGGCATGGGTACAAGAATATCGTGGCGATTTGGGTATTGCCCTGACCGATGTGGTGGGGATGGATGCGTTCTTGCGCGATTTCGATCTGTACTTTGCCAAGCTGTTTGATGGGTTGCGTCACGATAGTGGCGACCCGTACGAATGGGGCGACAAGGCCTATGCACATTATCGACAATTAAAAATTGATACCAAAACCAAAATGCTAACTTTCAGCGATGGCCTGACCTTACAAAAGGCATGGGAATTGCATCAGTATTTTAAAGACCGCTTTAAAGTCAGTTTTGGGATTGGCACCAACCTCACCAATGATATGGGGCAAACGCCACTTAATATTGTATTAAAGCTGGTCGAGTGCAATGGACAGTCTGTGGCGAAAATTTCAGACAGTCCGGGCAAAACCATGACCGATAACGACACGTTCTTGGCCTATTTACGTCAGGTATTTGACATTGAAGATGTGGCGCTGGTGTAAAAGTGATTGCACTTTTTCTGCTAAAGATGCATGAAAAACAGAAAGACCTGAAAAAAGCGTATGCTAAGATGAGGCATGGCAAACCTAGAGAATGTGATTAAAACGAAATGGCCGTACCTGAAATCAATTTGGGTTTATTGATAGAGCCCGACGAACTACTGGCGTATCTGGATCATCCGCAGTTGCGTATTGTCGATTTAAGCCGAAGCTCGGTGTATGAACAATTGCATTTGGCACATGCTTACGCGCTTCGTCCGGCACAACTGGTTCGTCAGGAAGAACTCGCTACGGGACTCTTACCCGATCAGGCTCAACTTGAAGCCCTGATTCGCCATTTGAATCTTTCACCCTCACATCATGTAGTGGTCTACGACGACGAAGGTGGTGCATGGGCAGGACGACTGATCTGGACCTTACACTGCCTCGGATTTACCCAAACCAGTTTGCTTAATGGCGGGATTCATGCGTGGCTTGGCGCCGGATTACCCACCACGTCCGAGGTGGATACGGTTGAACCCGTCAGTCATTTATACCCAGTCGATACTTCACATGCTGCCCAATATCAAATCCAGTATGATGAGCTGCGCACCTTGATTGACAGTCAATCGGTACAGCTTTGGGATTGCCGCACACATGACGAATATACCGGATTAAGACTGGCTGCCCGACGCGGTGGACATATGCCCGGCGCACTTCATTTTGAATGGAGTACTGCCCTAAACCGCGAAAATCATCTAAAATTGCATCCATTTGAACGCACTCAGCACCGATTGCAACAGCTCGGCTTTCGTCTTGACCAGCCTGTTATTGTGTATTGTCAGTCCCACCATCGTTCGGGATTGGCGTATATTTTGGCACGTTTGCTTGATTGGCCGGTGCGTGCTTACGACGGGGCATGGAGTGAATGGGGCAATCGCCTCGATAGTCCTGTGATTACCGGAGAACAGCCATTTTGAGCTTAACGTCACGATTAAAAAAAGATTTATTTATAAAAGCACAATCGCTTGTGCCACAGCATCAGTTAAGTCGCGTGGTGGGTAAGCTTGCCGAGAGTGAAAATCTGCTGGTCAAAACCGCGGTCATTCAGGCGTTCAAAAGCAAATACGGCATTGATTTATCGATTGCACAACAGGCCGATGCCCTAAAGTACAAATCTTTTAACGAATTTTTTACCCGTGCCTTAAAAGATGGCGTCCGTGTGGTCGACAATGCCCAAGACAGTATTGTGTCGCCTGCCGATGGTGCCATTTCACAAATCGGCAGTATCGATGACGGTGAGGTGTTTCAGGCCAAAGGACAGTCTTTTTCGGTTGAAAAACTGATTGGCGATCCGCAACTGGCGCAGCCATTTAAACACGGGCAATTTGCAACGGTGTATCTATCGCCACGCGATTATCATCGTGTGCATATGCCGCTAACAGGCCGTTTAACCGAAACCTTGTATATTCCGGGTGAGCTGTTTTCGGTGAATCAGGTGACAGCCGAAAATATTCCGGGTCTGTTTGCACGTAACGAGCGTATGGTGTGCCTGTTTGATACCGAGCTGGGCCGTATGGCCGTTGTGCTGGTGGGCGCGATGATTGTGGCTGGAATTGAAACCGTGGTCACAGGCAAGGTGAAACCGACTGGACGCCTTGAGCTGAACCATCATGATGTGGTGCTTGAAAAAGGCGATGAGCTGGGTCGTTTTTACTTGGGTTCTACCGCGATTGTTTTGTTTGAAAAAGACAAAATGGCTTGGGAAAGCCAGTTTAAAGCCAACTCGGTGGTGGTCATGGGTGAGAAACTCGGCCACACCCTTTAATAAATATGTGTGTCGTGTACAGCCTGAGTAGACAGGCTGTACACGGTCAAAAATTATGAATGGGTCAAAGCATATTTCAGTAAAATTGAAAGCCCAGAGAAAAAAATCACCACATGAATAATTTTTAAAAATTGCACTTTAGAGAGTTTAAGCGTGATGTGTTTTCCCACGTAGCTGCCAATCAGCATCGATGGTATAAAAAGCAGCATCAGTGCGAAGATGTGCCACGAAAAATACACCCCAGCAAGTGCAAATAGGATGACGCGTAGCAGCGTACTACAGCCAATGAGTGTGGTTTGTGTGATACGGATTTTTTGTGGATCTTGTAAGCGACCATTTAAATAAATCGAATACATAAATCCGCCACTGCCAAACATGGCACCCAATAACCCACCGCCGAATCCAAAAGGAACAACATGTTTGGAGTCAAAGCGACGCTCAGGTTGAATTCCACTTAATGCATAAAGCGCATAAAGTAGAATAAATACCGCAAAAGCCAATAAAGACGTTTCAGGTTTAATTTTAAGCAGCAATAAAAATCCGATCAGACTACCCACACACATCAGCGGAATCAGCCGTTTAAGCTCGGTCATATCGGCTTTTTTACCATCTCTGATGAGATTCGACAGGGCAGCACATAAATCTAGAAGTGCCAGTAAGGGAATAATCTCGGCCAATGGTAAAAACTGGAGGAGAACTGGGCTGGCAATCAGCGCCGTTCCAAAGCCAATCATCCCAAAAATAATATACGAACACAGAACAGCCATGAGCATGACACTGATCTGAACGATGGAAAAATCGATAAAAGCCACGCTAAACTCCGTTTTTATTGTGTGAATCATCGACTGCGCGAGATCGAGATGTGGCAAGCAAGACCTCTACGCAGCAGCTTATGGTTTTAATGAATCTATTTGTGCGTGACGGCTATACGTGCCTCGTGATAGTCACGACTTTGCATTTCTTGTAAGCGCGAAAAGGTGCGCTGAAATTCGAATTTGAGCTTTTCACCTGTGTAGAGCTGTTCAATCGGCTGCTCAGCAGTCAAATACAGCACTACTTTTTGCTCATACAACTCATCAATCAGATAAATAAAGCGTCGCACTGCATCGTAAATGGCGTCCGTTAACTCGGTGATATTGCTAATCAGCACATGGTCATAGCGACGACACAGCTCGATAAAATCTGCCGGACTACGTGCATCGCGGCACAGCCGATCAAAGCTGAACCACGCCACGTGCTCATGTACGCCAAGTGCCTCTAAATCGCGATGATTGATTTGAATCAGCGTGGGATGTGCATTGTGCTGGGTCAGACGCCGATAAATACTGCTTAACCATGCATCGGCCGTTGCATCGAGGGGCGAATAGAAAAACTGATCCAGAACATGGTGGCCTTTTACCACGCGATAATCCAGGGCATTGCCAATCTTGAGAATGTGGCAATGCGTATGAATATGGCGGATGGTCGGTAAGAAACGCTCTCGATGTAAGCCATGCTTGTACAAATTATCTGGATCGATATTCGACGTTGCCACTAAAATCACGCGCTTGGCAAACAGTAAGTTAAACAGATTGGACAAGATCATCGCATCAGTGACATTGCTGACAAAAAACTCATCGAAGCAGATCAGTTTATATTTTTTAATCAGGTCATTGGCAATGTGTTGAAGTGGATCACGCGTGCCGCGGTAATGCACCAGCTGCTGATGAATATTTTTGAGAAAATGATGAAAATGGATGCGGACTTTCTTTTTATAGCTTAAGGACTGGTAAAAAATATCCATCAGCCATGTTTTACCGCTGCCAACGCTGCCCCACATATAAAGCCCACGAATAGGGCGCTGTATAAAAAATGCTTTGGGGCGTTCCAGTTTCTCCCAGATCTCATTTAATTGTTCAATTGCCGCCTGCTGCGAAGGATCAGCCAAAATGGCTTGCTGCTGAATCAGAGCCTGATAGTACTGTTTTGGGCTCTGGCCGGTGTACTGTGTCATGTCGATTGCTCGTATAGCCCATCTTGAAGGGGGCTTAATCAAGATTTGTTATGATTATAAAAACAATAACCGCCACTATACGCAGATTGTGGCGGTTTTAACAGATGGAATCAGCATGTTGTGCTGCCCAGCAATACAGAGCAGAGGGTGTGTTTACATCATCTGGTACAAACGTTCTTTGGGGAAAATGGCCTTGAACGTCGAACCTTCATTTTCTTTAGATACGACATCGAGATAAGCGCCGTGCTGCATCAGCACATGTTTAACGATGGCCAACCCAAGACCCGTTCCGCCTGTGGCACGGCTGCGGGCGCTGTCGACACGGTAAAAACGTTCGGTCAAACGCGGCAAGTGTTTGGGATCTATACCAATGCCGTTGTCTTGTACGGTAAAGTAGCCGTGCTCGCCATCGTCGTGCCAACCAATAGTAATAATTCCGCCCTTGGGCGTGTACTTGATGGCATTGGTGATCAGATTACTAAAGGCGCTGGCAATTTCCATATCGGAGCCAATCAGATCGCAATGGCTGTCGATATCCAGATTTAGGGTATGTCCGTAGTCGACATTGTAGGCTTGGGCGTCGTCAAAAAGCTGATTCATCAGACTTGGCATTTCAATGATCTGATTTTTGGCAATGGTTTTATTATTTTCCAGATTCGAAAGTAACAGCAGATCATTCACCAGTGCATTCATGCGTTTGGTTTGTGATTGCATTTGATCGAAAGCGCGTTTCCAGCGTGGATTTAAATCTTCCTGATCGGTGAATGTTTCGATATAGCCGCTCAAAACGGTCAGAGGCGTACGCAATTCATGCGAAATATTGTCGACAAAATCTTTACGCATCTGCTCAAGATTGTGAATTCGGGTAACATCGTAGGCCACCAGCAAACGACTTTGCTCGCCAAAACGAGTCAGTTTGATCTGTACATACTGATCGTCAAACAACGACGATTTGATTTTGATGCCGTCGGGCGCCTGATCAATATGATTAAAATATTCAATAAATTTGGGCTGGCGTAAAATACTTAAAATATTGTGACCGCGATCGAGAATCTTGATGCCCAGTAAACCTTCTGCCGCTGGGTTACACCATTCAATCTGGTGCAGGTCATCAATTAGCACCACGGCTTCATTGAGTGCAATCAATGACGATTGCGCACGGTCAATCAGTCCGACCATTTCGGCCTGTACAATCCGCTCTTGACGCTGTGCGCGATATACATTGAATAACAACGCGCCCCAGATACCGTTTAAATTGGGCGGGGTATCGTAGGGACGATTCGAGATCCATTCATTGACAATGTACAACGACCGAAGCTGCAAGCCAAAAAAAATCAGAAAGGCAATAAAAATACCGGCCCAAAAGTAGCCCAAACCCAGACCAATACAGGCGGCAATCACCAGAAGAAAGGCCAGTAGGCGTAAATCCTGTTTGGCAAATGCCCATAAGCTACTGTAACGAAAACGTTTATGCTCACGTGCCAGTTCGGGGACAGGATACGGTTCGTACATAGTCAAGTCTTAGCCTGCTGCCAAATCTGCGCGGGTCGAGAAGCGATATCCCGTGCCACGCACGGTCTGTACAAAACGATCGACACCAAAAGGTTCGAGTACCTTACGCAGGCGTCGGATATGTACATCAATAGTTCGGTCTTCAATATAAACATTGCCACCCCAGACCTGATCGAGCAACTGTGCGCGGGTATAGGCGCGTTCAGGATGGGTCATAAAAAAGGCCAAAAGACGATACTCGGTTGGACCCATGTCTAAGATATTGCTGCCAAAACTGACACGCTGACTGACTGGATCTAAAATCAAGCCGTTGGCATCAATCACTTTTTCACCGCTGAGTGCATTGGCACGACGCAACACGGCTTTAATACGAGAAACCAATTCACGTGTGGAAAACGGTTTGGTCATGTAGTCGTCTGCACCTGCATCTAGGCCTTGTACCTTATGGTCTTCTTCGCCACGTGCAGTGAGCATAATCACTGGAATTTCAGCCAGATTTTCGTCACGTTTGAGACGGCGACACAGATCGACCCCACTGATCCCGCCGGGTAACATCCAGTCGAGTAATACCAGAACTGGGCGCTGATCGACAATCATCTGATGTGCCTGTTTCGCATCTTCTGCCTGCAAACATTGAAAGCCTGCCATATCCAAAGAGGTATGGATCATTTCGCGGATGGGTAATTCATCATCGACGATTAAAATATAGTCATCTTTCACAGCGCAATATCCTATAAGGGTTCAAACGGTAAACCGCTTTTATTTATGACAGGCTTATTACAAAGATTAATTATGACAGTATCATTGCAAAAATTGCACTGAAGTGGATTTTTGCAATGAATTGTGACAAATAAAACCACAATCCGATCGTTTAATACGGGCGTCGTCATTGAGATTTCATCGATCTAGGCTGTGGTCAAGCTTTAGATTGAGCCGGATCGTGTGACAGCTTTTCCAGCAGCGACACAAACACAATCCGGCAGGCAAACAGCACATCATCTAAAGATTGTTTGAAGCCACCCATCACCCAGCGAATCGCCACCTGTGTGACATAACCGTTTAGACCTGAAGAAACCAGTGAAAGCTCTTGCTCGCTATAACGCAGATTGGGCATACTCAGCATCACCAGTGCCTGAATCATGCGATCAAAACGCATCATGGTTTCTTGAATGGTGGCCTGATTATGTAATTCCTGTACCAGCATGGCATCGATATAAATAATACGCGCCAAGCGTGGATCGTCTTTAAGCGTGCGCAAGAGGGCAGTTAAGCCCGCATCGATCATGTTTTCCGGCGTGGCGTTGTGTTTCATGACGGCTTGCATCACATTATTTTGCAGCGTTTCGATCTGTTTTAAAAAGATCGTCTGAAACAGGTCTTCGCTCTTTTTAAAAGATTCGTAAAAGTAACGCTCTGTGAGCTTGGCTTGATTACAAATGTCTTTGACGGTTACAGAAAAAAAGCCTGAAGTGCCATAGGCCTCAATTCCAGCTTCGATAAGTTTTTCTCGTCTTGCCGTTTTCCGCTCGGTCAGGGACAGCCCCTTAAACTGGCGCTCCTGCGATTTTTTTTTGGAAGACGACGCACTGTGTCGATCAAGTTTGGCTGCGGTCATCGCTGCAAGGGTTCTCCGAAAGTCTGTTATTAGTGTAGCAAGTTTTTTTACAAATGACCGAATCAGTCATCGGCTGGTGTTGGTATTTGCTGGTACTTGGACTATATTGACAATCTGAATTGTCAAAAATATAGTGATGTTGAGTGCGACGTGGCAAAATGGGTCAATCGCTCAAACTTGAAGGAAGCGAACATGAAAAATTTTAAAAATAAAGTGGCAGCGATTACCGGTGCAGGTTCAGGGATTGGTCAGCAATTGGCGCTATTGCTTGCAAAAGAAGGCTGTCACTTGTCGTTGAGTGATGTAAACGAAGCAGGCTTAGAGGCCACAGTTGCGCTACTCAAACCCTATCAAATTCGCGTGACCACCAAAAAAGTCGATGTGGCCGACCGCCACGCTGTTAAGCAGTGGGCACAAGAAACCGTGCAAAACCACGGCTCGGTCAATATGATCTTCAACAATGCCGGTGTCGCGCTTGGCTCAACAGTTGAAGGCGAAAGCTATGAAGATCTGGAATGGATAATGAACATTAACTTTTGGGGCGTGATTTATGGCACCAAAGAGTTTTTGCCGCTGATTAAACAAAGCAAAGAGGGGCATATTATCAATATTTCCAGTCTTTTTGGTTTGACGGCGCAGCCCACCCAATCGGCTTATAATGCATCAAAATTTGCAGTACGTGGCTTTACCGAATCGTTGCGTCAAGAACTGGATATTGAAAATTGTGGCGTAAGCGCATTATGTGTTCATCCGGGAGGAATTCGAACCAATATTGCCAACGCTGCCAAAATGAATGACAGCTTGAAAACACTGGGAATGCATCCGGAAAAATCGATCAAATCGTTTAATAAGCTGTTGCGTTGCCCACCTGAAGAGGCGGCTCGCCAAATCTTAGATGCGGTGCGTAAAGACAAGCGCCGTGTACTGATTGGTAACGATGCCAAGACACTGGATCTAATGCAGCGTCTGTTCCCAACGGGATACCAGAAAGTGACTGCACTGGCGACTTCAATGAGTAAAAAATTCTAAGTATTTCATGCTATGCGCTGAAAAAAAGGACCGATACAGTATCGGTCCTTTTTTTATCGCCCTAATTAAATCAGTGCGCGAACGGCCTTTTTCTTCCAGACAAACTGATAATAAGCCGCCTGTAAAAAACTCAAGCATACAAAAGCCAGCGCATAAGCAATCCAGATACCTTTTAAGCCCCACATTGAACTGAACCAGTACGCACAAGGGACTTCAATCAATAAGATGGCCACAATATTAATGATCATCGGTACATTCACTGTCCCGCTGGCACGCATGATCGAGGCAAAAATTGAACCGGCGCCAAAAAATAAAATCGACCAGAGTACAATAAACAGCAATTCTTGACCCAACTCGACCACACTTGGATCAGTGATAAACAGTGCCATTAAATACTTTGAAAATAAATACGCTAAGACCACCAGACTACCAGTAATGGCGATATTCATTCCTAGAGCCGTACGCGTGACTCGGGACAATAGATCCGATTTCCCCATACCAATTGCTTGTGCCCCAAAAATAGAAGCCGCAATCGAGATAGAGAGTGCCGGAAACTGAATATAATTCAACACTTGATTCACTGCACCATAGGCCGCAGTTGCATTCGCACCGAAGCGATTGACCAGCCCGACAATGACCAGTCCGGCCACCGAGGTGGTGATCATCTGAATACCGGTTGGAATACCCAAACGTAAAATCAGTGGACTGACTTCGCGGTTATGCCGAATATGACGCAGCAGTGCCCAGTCGGGCTTCAGCGGATGATTCTTTTTATTCAGGTAAATCGCCAGAAACCCTAAAACCAGTACATAACCGAAAATAGTTGCAATGGCGGGTGAGACAATGCCCATTTTGGGAAAACCAAAATAACCGCCGATTAACACGGGTGTGATCACCAGCCCAATCAAGCTGGTCATGCCGAGCGCAATCAATGGCGTGATGCTGTCGCCTACACCACGCAAGATCGAGGTATAAATAATATAGACAAACAACAGCGGACTACCCGCCAGCATCCATTGCACATAGGGCAACGACAAATGCATCACTTTGGCATCGGTGCCCAGAAGGGTCAGAATTTCACGGCTAAAGAACACGCCGAGTCCTGCAATCACACAACCTATGATGAGGGTCATAAACAACGTAGAGCCGACTACGGTTCGGACTTTTTCAATATTTTGTGCGCCCCAAGCCTGACCAATTAAGACCGTAGAGCCTGCCGATAGCCCAATAATAAACGCCATCATACAAAACAGAATTGGAAAAAAGACGGCCACTGCCGCAACGGCATTGACACCCATCATTTGTCCGACAAAGACGGTATTAATGGTTCCCGATAGACTTTGTAAGGTATTGGTTGCAATTAAAGGAAGCAAAAAAATTAAAAATGTTTTCCATAACTTCTGCTCTGTAATCAACGAGCGTTTTGGGGACATTGGCTCTCCTTGGCACGTGCGATTTTATTGATCTTTGATTTCAAAATAGCACGTGCGGGGTAGGGTATAGTGAATATATTTTCTATTTTATGATAGCCAAGGCGAGCACTCTGCAAGACGCTGTGTCGCTTGTGTGAGTGTCTGTTCTGTTTTTGCAAAGCAGAAGCGGATTAAACGCATCTTCGGATCGGGTGATTGATAAAAAACACTTAAGGGAATAGCCACCACACCATACTGTTCAGCCAAGAAATAGCACATCTCCACATCGGTTAAATCGGGTCGAATAGCGCTGTAATCGACGCATTGGAAATATGTTCCCGGTGTGGGCGTAAACTGAAAATGGCTTGTGCTGAGCCTTTGATTAAACAGATCGCGTTTGGCCTGATAAAAATCAGGAAGCGCTGGAATATGAGTGGGGTGCTGGCGCATGTACTCAGCCAAGGCAACTTGTGCTGGGGTATTGCCACAAAAATTGGCATATTGATAAATTTGCCGAAAGCCCTGCATGAGCACTGGACTGGCCACGCAGTAGCCGGTTTTCCAGCCAGTCACATGACAGGTTTTGCCAAATGAACCCACCACAAAACTACGTGCCCTGAGCGCTGGAAAATGCAACGCGCTATAATGACGCTGCTGATCGAAGACCAGATGCTCATAGACTTCATCGGACAACACCAGTAAGTCATGCTGTTCGACCAGCTCAATCAGCTGCTGCCAGTCGTCTAATGACCATAGTGTTCCGGTGGGATTATGCGGTGTATTGACAATAATCATGCGGGTATGTGGGCGGATTGCGGCCTTCACCTCGCTCCAGTCTACCGCAAAATTGGGTGCCTTAAGCGCAATATGGACCGGAATTCCACCCGCGACCCGCACTGCCGGTGCATAACTGTCATAGCTGGGATCAAATACAATCACTTCATCGCCTGCCTGCACCACCGCTTGAATCGCTGCAAAAATCCCAATGGTGGCTCCCGGCGTGATGGTTACTTCATGCACAGGATCAATCAGGAGCTGATCGCGGCTCAGAAACAATGCTGCAACCTGTTCCCTTAGGGGCAGCCAGCCATCGCCCGGTGCATATTGATTATAACCACTGCGTGTCGCATCACACAGGGCTTCAATTAGTGCATCGGGTGCGGCAAAGTCAGGAAATCCCTGAGACAGATTAATGGCTTTAAGGCGCTGCGCCAGAGCAGTCATGGTGCTAAAAATGGTCACACCCTGATTGGCCAGCTTAAACTGAAGGGGCTGCATTGGTTGAATGTCCACGCAATAATGATCAATCGGTTATAGCATATAATCGAACAATGCACGGATAATCCCGAGCGTCAGTCCAATAAAGGCACCCACGACCACGCCATTGACCCGGATCATGTGTAAATCGCCACCCACTTCATTTTCAATCTTTCCGATCATTTCGCTGGAATCCCATTCGTGAATGCGTTCACTGATGTAGCGAATAATTTTATCGCTGTACTGATCACTAAACACGATGGCCAAGCCAGTCATTTTCTCATTAAGTACCTGACGCACGGCCGCGTTTTGAACCAGATTATGCCCCACCTGCTGAATGGCCACCTGCAAGTTGTGTGCAATGCCAGAGTCAGCTTTAAGTAAATCGCGCTTCACGGCATCGCATAAAATCACCACGGCACCGCTGATAAAGTTTAAGACCTGTGGACTGTCCAGCAAGGCATCTTTGCCTGCATTGAGGCGCTGGCTGGCATCACTTTGACCATCCGAAAGTTGCAGCATCAGGGTTTGGGTATATTCTTCAATCCCTTGGCGCCACGGATGTTCAGGATCGGCCAGCATCGATTCCACTTTTTCGATCAGTGAATCGATGGTACGTTGTTGTACATCAATTCCAATCCAGCTGGCTCCTTTGGCCAGTTTCCATACCCCCAGCTCTTTAAACAAGGTACGGGTCAGTTCACGGGCTTGTTCTGGATGCGTCACAATCCATTCATGTGCGAGATCTAGACCACGCTGTAACACATCTTGATGAAAGTCATTTTCAAGCACCGCACGCAGCATTTCGCTGGCCAGTGCATTGATTTTAGTACTTTTTACCCACTCTACGCTGTTACTCTGAATAAACTGCGCGATTTGCTGCTGCCCTACAAATTCAAATAATTTCGGCACGGTCTGCTGGATCAACTGCACCACTTGGGTATTATTTTTAGGATTTTCAAGCCATTGACCGACTGCCAGGCTCAGGTCGGTCTTGTTCAGGCTTTGCTCGACCACCTGCGGCGACAGAAAGTTTTCCTGTACAAAGCGTCCCATCGACTCGGCAATTCGGGCTTTATTGCGCGGAATAATTTCGGTGTGATCAAGTAAAAACTTGGGAATTGGAATTTTTCCAAAAGGATTACGAAACAGAACTGTGATGGCATACCAGTCTGCGAGCCCACCCACCACGCCCGCTTCGGCACCCAGCATAAAAATATGGATCACCCATGCATATTCAGGGAAGAATTTTGCTGCAATCATCAGCAAAATCCACATCACGACCGCACTGATCAGCGCGATCGTCGCCAGACGTTTGCTACGGTGGAGGTTGGGAGAATGGGTTGTAGACGCTGGCTGCATAGGCTTTGCTTAGTCCTTGGGGTCAGTTTTTGGGCATATTCGGCGCAGCAGCAGGCTGAGGCATAAGCACTTCGCCATTTGGGCCCAAACCATACTTGGCACCCAGTGAGCGAAGAATCAAAGTGGCATCAAAAGCATCTGACGGCGCTGTTTTCTGATCTTTAAAACATGCAATAGTATAAGACACTTCAACCGGATCGAGATTGACCACTTGTGGGGTATCAAAGAACGGATCCGGCCAAAAGGCAGGATGGCGTCGGTAATAACCGTAAGGGTAATACATACTTGGCGATGAATATACTACAGCCTGACGCGGTGGTTTCTGGGCCATATTGCTTGGATCATTCAGCACCTTAAAAAAGCGGAAGCCATTTTTGAGTGTTGTTTGCGCAGCCTTGACCAAGGTGATTTCTTCTGCGGCGCCATAACTTACGGAGGAATCCGCTTTAAAGCCAATGCGAAAACTTTGGCTATTTAGCGGATAACTGGAAAATTGCCCCAGTTGATCGAAGGTTCTGGGTTTATGCGGTAAGCTGGCACAGCCGGTAAAAGCCAGACTCGTGGCAAGCAATATCGAAACAGGAAGATATTTCATAACAACCTCCAATAAGGACGAGGCAAAATTAGCCCAGACGTATCAGAAATGACTGCCGGGCTGGGTAAGAAATTCAAGCTCCTCCGCACTGGAGGTGCGCCCCAAAATGGCGTTACGGTGCGGATAGCGGCCAAATCGATCAATAATCTGCTTATGCTTTTTTTCAAAGCTTAGGTTGGTTTCATTACCCAAGCGCTGAAACAGTTTGAGCGCAAACTCATGAATGGCTTTCGATTCACTGTGCATAAACGGCATATATAAAAATGAGCGCTGCTCTGGGCTTAACTGTGCATCGAGTTTGAGCGCGATCGCCTCTTGTGCAAGGCCCAGCGCGAGTGGATCTTGAGCAAATGCACTGGCGTTGTCACGATAAAGATTGCGTGAAAAATGATCCAGCACAATGATTTCGGCCAGACGGCCTTCTGGTGTGTGTCGCCATGACCAAAGCTCGACGGCACAGGCCTGCCGATGTATTGCCTCAAAACGTGTTCGAATCAGCTGATCAAATGCCAGGTCTTTGGCATACCAAAAATCGGTGTGTTCGGGGGCAAACCAGAAATCCAATACGTCTTGATAATTCATCGAAATTACAGCTCGTTAGCAGATATTCTTCAATAAAATCACAAATCTTGCATGTCTTAAATACTAAGTTTGTGATAAAAAAGTGCCGAAATGAAAATATTCAATTTTTTCGAAATTAGTTTTGCCGCTGCTATGCCCAACATAATTCACGTTATACTAATAACATTATGATTTTGTGTAGTAGTTCTATCATTAGCGAGCATTGTCCATGAGTCAACCCAATTCGACCTCTCAATCTGTAGTGCAAACTTGGGTGGATTCGTCATTATTAAACGGCATGTTGCGGGGCATCGAGCGCGAGAGCTTGCGTATGCAAGGCAACGGCTTTTTATCACAGCAACCCCATCCGCACGGTCTGGGTTCGGCACTGACGCATTCACGCATCACCACCGATTACTCTGAAGCCTTGATGGAGTTTATTACACCGCCCAAAGCCAGTATTGAAGAAGTTTTAAGCGAACTTAAAGACATTCATGCGGTGGTGCATGGGCATCTCGATGAAGGTGAGAAGTTATGGCCACTTTCAATGCCATGTATGCTCGATGATGAAGAAGAACAAATTCCGCTGGCCAATTATGGCACATCCAATATTGGTCGCTTTAAAACGCTGTATCGACGCGGGCTAGGTGTACGCTACGGCCGTCGTATGCAAACCATTTCGGGTGTGCATTACAATCTGTCATTTCCAGACACGTTATTTGAAGCCTTGCAGGCGCATGAAACCGACCATGCGCTTCAGCAGATGAACTTGCAAGATTATCGAAGCCATCGCTATTTTGCCCTGATTCGTAATTTTATCCGCCTGACGCCACTGGTAATTTTTTTGGTTGGGGCAAGTCCGTCCGTATGCCGCTGTTTTCTGACTGGACGCGAGCATCATTTGCTGCCACTGGTTCGTGGAACATTATATTTACCCGATGCAACCGCATTGAGAATGGGTCGTCTGGGTTATCAAAACTCGGCCCAGAAGAAACTCGGCATTCATTACAACAATCTAAATGGATATCTGGAAGGTTTGCAAAATGCGGTAAAAACGCCGTATGAGGCCTTTAGCGCGCTGGGCTTAAATGATGATCAAGGTAAGCCGATCCAGATTAATGATCATGTGCTGCAAATCGAAAACGAATATTACAGTCTGGTGCGCCCAAAGCAGGTGCCGCAAGGCGGTGAAACGCCATCGGATGCGTTACGTAACCGTGGGGTTGGCTATGTAGAGTTGCGTGCTGTTGATGTCAATCCGTATAGTCCGATCGGAATTGATGAAAACACAGCAGGCTTTTTAGAGGTACTCGCTTTGTATTGCTTGCTTCTGGACAGCCCGCCACTTGAGAGTGATGAGCAAGATATGATTGAGCGTAACCAAACTGAAGTGGTCAATCGGGGTCGCGCGAAAACGGCTCAAATTGAGACCTCTGACGGAGTTTACGCTGTACGTGACTGGGCGCGTCAGCATGTGAATGAAATGCAAGCCTGTGCCGAGTTGCTCGATGAAAGCTACCAGACATCGTTGTACAGTGATGCTTTGCGCGTTATGCAGCAGCGCATTGATGACGTGAATCAGTCTTTGTCGGCACAAGTGATAAAAGACACCTTGACCCACGGTGGAACATGGAGCTTTGGCAGTGTTTTGGCCGAGCAACATGCAAATATCTATGATCAATATTCGTTAAGTGCTGAAAAACAAACCTATTTCGAGCAGCTTGCTCAACAGTCACGTCAACAACAGTATCAACTCGAACAAGAATCCTCGCTCAGCTTTGAGGATTATCTTGCTCAATTTCGATAACAATTTTGAGGAATGCGCATGCAGTGGAGTTATCGCTTCGTAAGTGGTGTATTGGTTCTGGCCAGTATTGTCGGCATGTCTTTTGCGCTCTACTTGGAGCATGTAAAAGGACTTGAACCTTGCCCGCTGTGTATTTTTCAGCGTGTCGGGCTGATGGCGATGGGCATCATTGCACTGATCGCATTTTTGCATAATCCAGTTTCAAATGCAGTGAAACGCTTTTATGCCTTCTTGGCTTCACTGGGGATTTTGTGGTCGGTGGGTGTGGCATCGCGTCATGTCTGGTTACAGACGTTGCCACCCGATCAGGTGCCTAGCTGTGGGCCGGGCCTGAACTATTTGCTCGATGCATTGCCACTTAAAACCGTCATGCAGCAAGTGTTACAAGGCTCTGGTGAGTGTGCCGCAATTGACTGGACCTTTCTGGGTCAGTCCTTACCGGTATGGTCTTTGGCGTATTTTGTGCTCATCTTGGCGATCTGCGTGTGGCAGCTTTTACGCCATTACCCGATCTACGCCAAGAAAAAATAGAAATGCAATACACAATCCCGAATGATGTTGCATCATTCGGGATTTTTTTCGAGTTGATTTTAGGTTTCCGCAATGCCATGAAGTGATGGCGTTGAATGCTGAGGAACATTGATCATATGCGTTTGGACACCTGTGGTGACATAATCTTGATGCTCAGGATAAAACCAGCGTGTGATCTGCTCTGCAACACTCGAATGGTACTGAATTTCAAAATGGTTCAGTCCATTAAAAACCGCTTTGTGGGCATCGGGAACTTTTAAATGAAAGCGTGGATTAGGATGTTCGCCCAAAGCACTTTTTACACTGACCAGATAATCTCCAATAATCGAAAGGGCCTTATTTTTAACGTTTTTAAACTCGACTGTGCCCGCAATTAAAAAGGTATTGATATGAGACGGTAGTGGAGCCGGTTTACGATTGTCATCCATGAGCCCAATTCGGGCTTCTAAATGTTCCCAGTCATCATCTCGGACACTGCCATGACGCAAGTCTAAAATCCCGTTGCTGCGAATATTGACCAGATGGCCAATTAACTTCACAAAGGGAAAGCGCCCGAGTCGATCTTGCAATGAAAAGCCAAAACGCTCAAGTACCGCGCCGTGGTGAGGCGAGCCAATACAGACCAGATTATCGACCATCTGTATCCAGCGATACATATTTTGCTTGCCATAAAACAGCGCACTGCGCGACACCAGTCCACCCATACTATGACCGATTAAATCAATACTGGTAATGCCCGGATTTCGGTTAATCAGATCTTCAAGTGTATTTGACAGGCTACGGCCATTGGCAGAAATACGCCGACCCGTATTGTAATTCAGATACAACATAAAATTGTTGTCGCGCTGGGCCAGCAGCCGCTCTCCAATGCCGCCAAAATTACGGTTTGACCAATCGGTATGATTCATGCACAGGCCATGCACAAAAATTACCACACGGCCAGCCAGATCACCTTGTTGCAAGGCGCCATAATGATCATAAAGCACCATCGGAAGTGCCAACGGATTTTGATATTTGAGTAAATAATCACCGAGTACACCGTTTAATGCGCCCACCAAAAAATGCAGCATCGGGGTCAGCGGTTTGTCATGCAAAATTGGAAATTTTTCGATAATACGACGCAAACTGGGTGCAATAAACATACGGCCATAACGCTGCAGCATGCTGTATGAAAAGGTATAGATATTTTGAACTTGCGGAATACGCAAAAACCGACTGGATTGTTGTTCGCTCATCCCCAGCGTATTTTTTAAAATTTCATGATGAATGATTTGCACAATATCATGCACCCCCCACAAGCTGGTGCTCACCAGTTGCGCAAGGCCTTCAAGCACATCCGCTTGACTGGGCGGTGTACGGTCCCATTTGCAATATGTCTCATGAAGTGGAGTTAGACTGGTCATGATTATTTTCCCCGACTCACAAGGCCCGATACTTTATTTTTCATATGCTTCAGGCTATAAAACAGTTTATATGTCATCTTAAGCGCTATACAGTGCAATGTTTCAACATACTGATGAATGGCGCGTAGAGAGATGTTTTTTGTCTGACAATCGCGTATTGCAACAAAAAACCTATATAGCCTTACCGTTTTTACTCATTATACGTGGTTCGTAGTGATGAATCTGATCTATTTACATGGCTTTAGAAGCAGCCCGCAGTCCATCAAGGGGCAGCAGCTCAAGCAATTTGCCGAGAAAGATCCAGAGGTATCTGTACATTTACCCGATCTAAATCTGCCGCCGCTTCAGGTCATGCAAAAACTTGATCAATTGGTTGAATCACTTTCCGATGTCGCGCTGGTCGGCAGTAGTCTGGGCGGCTTTTATGCGACTCAACTTGTCGCAAAACATCATCTGCCTGCTGTGCTCATTAATCCGGCCATGCGACCATGGCAACTGTTTCGCGAGCTATTTGCAGATGAAGCCTTGCCGTATACCGTGGCAGCTGGCTGGACGCTTGATCATCAGCAACTGATTGAACTTGAACAGATCGCGGTCACTCAACTCGAGGTTGCCGACAAAATACTCGTGCTGTTACAACAGGGCGACGAAGTTTTGGATTATCGCGAAGCACAGCGCTATTATACTCAGTCATCGCCTGTATCCTTGATTTTCACGGATGCACATGGTAACCATGCCATGGAAGATTTTGAAAAAAAACTGCCATTTATTCTGGCATTTTTGTCCTATTCGCTAAAATAAAGGAAGTCCCCCAACGTGTCACAATATACGGCTCAGTCACTTGAAGTTTTGTCAGGTTTAGATCCGGTTCGTCGTCGTCCCGGTATGTATACCGATACAACACGACCAAACCATCTGGCGCAGGAAGTGATTGACAATGCTGTCGATGAAGCATTGGCCGGGCACGCCAACAAAATCCGCGTCACCGTGTATCAAGATGGCTCGTTATCGGTCGAAGATAATGGCCGAGGTATGCCGGTGGATATCCATCCGGAATATGGCCAAAGCGGTATCGAGATTATTTTGACCAAGCTGCACGCTGGGGGGAAATTTAGCACGGATAATTATCAGTTTTCTGGTGGATTACACGGTGTGGGCATTTCTGTGGTCAATGCCTTGTCGAGTCGGGTAGAGGTCGATGTTCAGCGTCAGGGCAACCTGTATAAAATGGTATTTGAGCACGGTGAACCTACTGGCCCTTTAGCGGTACAGACGGGTAAAGCACCGAAACGTGCTTCGGGAACCACGGTTCGATTCTGGCCAGAAGCCAAATATTTTGATTCACCTAAATTTGCACTGAAAGCACTCAAGCACAATTTAAAGGCCAAAGCTGTTTTGGCAGCCGGCTTACAAATTATTTATGAGGATCAAATCAATAACGAAACCATCGAATGGCAATTCGAAAATGGTTTGGTCGATTATCTCATGGACGAACTCGAAGATCGTGAGATTTTGCCTGCACCAGCTTTTTTAAGTAGCGGACAGGCAGAGCGCGCCAGCTGTGAATTTGCCATTTGCTGGAATGTTGAAGGTGGCGAGCAGATTCAGGAAAGTTATGTCAACCTCATTCCAACGGCGCAAGGCGGTACGCATGTCAATGGTTTACGCTCTGGCGTGACAGAAGCCTTGCGTGAGTTTTGTGAGCTACGTAACTTATTGCCACGTAATCTTAAACTCTCGGCAGAAGATGTTTGGGATGGCGTGAATTTTATTTTGTCGCTTAAGTTTCAAGAGCCGCAATTTTCTGGCCAAACCAAAGAGCGTTTATCGAGCCGTGAAGCCTCGGGAATTGTACTCAATATTGCCAAAGATGCCTTTGCGCTGTGGCTGAATCAGCATGCCGAAATTGCCATGCAACTGGCGGAAATGGCCATTTCCAAAGCAGGGCGCCGTTTAAAAGCCGCAAAAAAAGTTGAGCGCAAAAAAATAGTCTCAGGGCCGGCATTGCCCGGCAAACTGGCCGACTGTGCGGGCCAAACCCGAGAAGAATCTGAGCTGTTTATTGTCGAAGGTGACTCGGCAGGGGGCAGTGCCAAGCAGGCGCGAGATAAAAACTTTCAGGCCATCATGCCGATTCGCGGCAAAATTTTAAATACGTGGGAAGTGTCGTCAGATGAGGTACTGGCCTCACAGGAAGTGCACGACATTGCGATTGCCATTGGTGTCGATCCGGGCAGTGATGATTTATCAGAACTGCGCTACGGCAAGGTTTGTATTCTGGCCGATGCGGACTCGGATGGTTTGCATATTGCCACTTTGCTGTGTGCTTTGTTTGTAAAGCATTTTCCAGCTTTGGTCGAAGAAGGGCATTTGTATGTGGCCATGCCGCCTTTGTTTCGAATCGATGCCGGAAAGGATGTGTTTTATGCCTTGGATGATGAAGAACTCGATTCAATCCTGAGCAAGTTAAAAACCAAAAATCCGCAAATTACCCGATTTAAGGGCTTGGGTGAAATGAACGCCAGTCAGCTGCGTGAAACCACCATGGACCCAGATACGCGCAGACTGGTTCAGCTGGATCTGGATGATGCACACATGACCGCGGGTTTACTCGACAAGTTACTGGCCAAGAAGCGCTCAGCCGACCGTAAGCACTGGTTAGAACAAAAAGGCAACTTGGCTGATATTGCTGTTTAATGAAAAAAACCCTGTTTGAAAACAGGGTTTTTTATAGAGCAATTTAAGCCTACAAATACTGAGTGACGAAGTACAGCGCGAGCGGAACAGTCACGACGGAAAGTACGGTGCTGAGCATCACCGAAGTGGCGGCTTTTTCTGGATGTAAACCTAAATTATTTGAAATCACCACCACATTGGCGGCCATAGGTGTTGCTACCATTAAGGCAATCACTTGTAGCACTAAAATATCAGTCGGAAAAATGAGATAGAAAATGACAAAACCCACCACCGGATACACGATATGTTTCCAGAAAATTGATAAAATTGAATAGAGCCAGTCAAATTCGATCTTGGTGAATTTCGCGATGGTGATTCCAATCGTCATCATTCCTAAAACACTATAAGCACCTTTAAAATTACTTAAAAATGATGACACGATCGGATTAAGATTCAGATCGAGATATTTAAATAATATGCCCAGTATCGCCGCATAAATAATTGGCATTTTGATGACTTTGATCAAACTTTCTCGATACGTACTGTTGCCTTTTGCCGTAATAAAATAGCCAACTGTAAATTCATATAAATTGATGCCAATAATAATAAATATGGCAATCGCGATTTGTGTTGGATCAAAAATTGCCAAAACCAGAGGCAAGGCAAAATAACCCGTATTTCCTGTTCCTGCGGCAAAACCAAATAAATGGACTCGACTGTCTTTCCAGAAAAGTCGCGCGAATATCAGCCCTAGCATGGCCATAAAAGAAGCCAATAAGAAAGCACCAGCAGAATACTTTAAATAGCGCCAGTTGGCTGGTGACTCAGTTATGGCGTAAAAAATAACAAATGGCGAAATTACATAGACCAAGAGTGCCGCAATATCTTTAGAATCTAACTTAAACCTTTTACCAACGCCCCAACCAATTCCGGAAATAAAAAGCAGTAAAAATGCACGTAAAAAAACTTCAATGACCATAACTTAAACTCGACAGACCCTAATTTTTATTAAGGATTTTTTTAATCGTAATAAAATTTTAAAAATTATAGGGTTAAGTAAATCTTTATACAAGTCTGTCTATTTTCGCATTAACGCATCATTGCGTATGGGTATTTCCGTATTTTGAAGTTATGGCGAGCCTTTTCTGGTTTTTTGATTTAAGTCCGACTCGACTTTTTGATAGATGCCATCGGCAAATACGTTGTGACCAAAGCCACATGCGGAGTCACTTTCACTTTGTTTGATGGTAATAAACTGACCGATTTTGGTATCTGCATTAAATGCTAAATCGATTTTACAGTCTTGATAACGGTACTGTGCCTGTTTTTGACTCAGCGGCATTTGAATCGTGAAGTTACCCATATTGGGGCCATAAATCAGACCGCGTAATCCAAAATAATAACCTTGAAAATCGATTTGATAGCTTTTGGCTTTTTTGCTGACAAAAACGTAATTCCATTGCCCGAAACCATTTGGTCTTACATAGGTGCCTTCAAGGCTGCTAGAAATCGCAGGTGGAGGCAACTGTTTTAAATTAAAACGACTGGTATCTGTCGTGCCATCGCGCAAGAACCATGCACGCGCCCAGAGCGGCTGTCCATTTTTGGCATAACTGAGCCCCACATTATTGTTGGCCAGATCCATATCGCGTGCAGTCAATTTAGAGCCACTTTCTTCCTGATTTAAAATACAAAAATGTGTCCATGACGCCTGTAATTCAAACTGATCGATCGCTTTAGCATAGTCGCGCTGATCGTAATATTTTTTCCCTAGCTGTGCATAGGATTTAATCTTGGCGCAGCCTTGCTTAAGTTCTTGTTCATATGAAATTTCGGCAGCACTAATTTGTGCGATTGCAGTGCCTAATAGTAATACACTCAGTTTAAAAAATGTCGTCATTGGTCTTGTTCTGTTTTCATGTCATACACGCTATGTTAGCGAAGTTTAGCGCAATATAAAATCAAAAGCCCCGACGAATCGGGGCCAATGCGTAGCGAAACTTTATATCATTTCTTGGATGCAAACCGGTTGCTCGAATCGATACACATCACAATTGTGGCCTGTACCAATCCGATCAATCACAGCAAAGTCGCTGGGTGCTTCAAGTGTCAGTAATGGATGATGCCATGTGCCAGCACGATAATTCACCCCCTGACTGCCATCAGACACAAACGCATGAATCTGATCGAGATCTGGTTGATCGGGATGCGTCTTTGAGGCCAAGGCGACCACAATCAGAAACTTCTGACCCTGCATCGGAATAAATGCTTGCGAACCCGCAGGATGTCGCTCAAGCATTTCGATTTGAAATGGCACAGCAGTGGCTTTGATATTTCGAAAAATACTAATACCAGCTTTGGCTTCACCCTGAATTTCCGTTTCAACAATGGCATGATAGCGCTCGGTATGCGCATCGTTAATGTGAAAAAAGGCATGCCCTGTACAGCTGATCACCTCGCCAAAGGCCTGAAAGTTTTCAACAGTGAGTGGCTGAATCTGAATGTTTCGTTGCGGCATAATGAATTCTCGGTTTAGACCAGTTTGCCCCATAGACGAATACGGCTAATGCCACCATCTGGAATCATATTCACGCGAATATGAGAAATTTTTTCGTGTGCCAAAATTTCATTGATATACGCATGGACATGATCCATCTGCATATCTTGCGCTTCTAGAAGGAATGGCCAGAACATGCTTTGCGGAATTAACTGTGGGTCGGTAGCATTTTCAATATAAATGGCTTGGATTGATACTTGCGCAGGGTAATTCCCTTTAAAGTGTGCCGTATCGATCTCAATTTTGTCGATTTTTCCTGCTTTGCCCAGTGCCAGTACGCACCAGTCAAATCCTGGTGCACGGCGACGTTTGGTTTCCCAGCCATCACCCATGTTTACACCACGGCCCGGATTAATCAAATTACGCGGATGACCAAAATGTGCGTCGCTATAGGCAATGACGCGGCCACCGTTTTGTAACGCCAGTAAATCTAAGGTTTGGTCTGTATCTGTGGTCTGAATCTGGACCTCACCATAGACACGTAAACGTGCTATACCACCATCTGGAAAAATATTCAGTCGAATATGCGTGAAAATACCGTCTTGATTCACATCAAAAACATGATGCTGGCTTGGCCCTAAAATCGAATTGCCCAAAAGTGGTTGCCACTTTGCGTGTGCAGTGTCTCCATTTGGTGCATAGCAGCCCTCTAATGAGGCAGATGCCGGATAATTGCCGGTAAAAAAAGTGGTGTCAATATCGACAGCCTGAATCGTGCCTGCAACACCAAGTTTCACAATGCACCAATCATAACCAGCATGACGTTTACGACGGGTTTCCCATCCATCCATCCATTTTCCGTTGTCGTCAAACTTATCTTCGACAAAGATTGGTGCTTCAAATTGCAGCATCCGCTTTGCCTCAGCAAAAAAATCATCTGAACATTCAACAATTTGAGCGCCAATTCTGGTATCTGCCAGATTGGTTAGCGAATGTAGTGCTGATGGGAGTTCAAATGCTGGTGCAAGAAGCGTGGCCATTGTATATTTCCGTTATAAGTAATTAATCAAGATCAACTTGACGTAAGTTGATGTGTCTTTTTAACTCAGAATGACACAAAAATGCATCATCATCGTGCTTTGTTATGCAGGGTATATGCCAATTCTAATAATCTGGTGCATTTCCCTACACGTGGCATGGATTTGGCTTAAGACAATATAAGATAAAAGTGTCGTAAAAATAAGGAGTAACACATGAATGTGGTCATTATTGGTGCAGGTATGGGCGGCTTAACGACAGGTATTGCCTTAAAAAAGTTTGGTCACCAAGTCCGCATTTATGAGCAAGCGGAGCAAATTCTTCCGGTTGGTGCTGCCATTTCCCTCTGGTCCAATGGCGTCAAATGCTTGAATTATCTCGGTTTGGCCGATAAAATTGCGCGACTCGGCGGGCAGATGGATCATCTGGCTTATGTGGATGGTCTGAGCGGCGAAGTCATGACCGAATTCAGTTTGCAGCCTTTAATTGAAGAGGTGGGTCAGCGCCCTTATCCGGTTTCTCGTGCCGAACTACAAGCCATGCTGATGGATGAATTTGGCCACGATGATATTCATTTGGGTAAGCGCATGATGTCCTTGAAAGAAGTTGAACAAGGGGTCGAAATCCACTTTGCCGATGGTAGCAGCACGCATGCCGATATACTGGTAGGCGCTGATGGAACGCATTCAATTACCCGTGCTTACGTTTTGGGTGAGCAGGTCGAGCGCCGTTATGCCGGTTATGTCAACTGGAACGGTCTGGTCGAGATTTCTGAAGATTTGGCTGGCCCACATCATTGGACCACCTATGTGGGCGAAGGTAAACGTGCTTCACTCATGCCTGTGGCCAATGGTCGCTTTTATTTCTTTTTAGATGTGCCATTAGCTGCGGGTTTGGAAAATGACAGATCTACTTATAAAGAGCAATTAAAAGGATATTTCTCAGGCTGGTGTCCGCAAGTGCAAACCCTGATTGAGCGCTTAGATCCGCAAAAAACCAATCGGGTCGAAATTTGTGATATCGAGCCGTTTGCACAGTTCTACAAAGGTCGCGTGGTTTTAGTAGGCGATGCTGCGCACAGCACCACGCCGGATATCGGGCAAGGTGGCTGTCAGGCGATGGAAGATGCAATTTATCTGGCACGTTCACTGCAAATCAATACTTTAAGTATAGAAGACGCGCTGAAACGTTATCAGGAGAAGCGCAACCAACGCGCCAATGAAATGGTACTTCGGGCCCGTAAACGCTGTGATGTGACGCATATGAAAGATGAAGCTGTGACCCATGCATGGTATGCAGAATTGCGTCAGGAAAAAGGGTTGCACATTATGAATGGCATTATTGGCAATATTGTCGGAAACCCGCTGGATTAAAGCCTTTAGAGGTCTAGATGAGTTGGCATCGGGATACATGGCGTATCCCGATGTTGATATTTTAGAAGTGGTATTTGACCAAGGCACTGACGTTATGCTCGTCGAAACCTTTTAAGCCAAATTTGTTATTCCAGATGGAATGCTCAATACCTAAATACAAACGTGTGTCTGGTGAAATATGCTTGCCCACGTTCCATTTGTACTGCGTGGTCCAGTTTAATTCGCTGGCATGATCGCCTTCAGCGGTTGACCAGTCCATGAATCCGTCTACCAAGAACTCTTCCTGAGCAACTTTAAATGGTAGCGCATAGACCGCTGTCATCTGGTAGTCATCGTCGGTTTTTTCGTTATTGGCACGGTAAAAGTTCAGTGCAAAATACTGAAAATACGGGACGTTGAAATCGACCGCGAAGCCGTAAAGGAAGTTGTCAAAGTTATTGCCATTGGCACTGTTGCTTTCCCATGTGGTCGACACCAACACATCTTTGATTGGCCCATAGGCAAAGGAATGCCCAGTAATTTCACCTAAGCTAAAACGAGGTGAAAGCTCGAAGTAGGTACTTTTATAATCGTCGCTGCCACGCATGCGATCCATAAAAAAGAACACATCGGCATATTTCACTTTGGCTGCATATTCAAGCGTAATGGTGGTTTCCTTTTTATCCACCACTTCGTAATTTTCCCCGTAAAGCCCTGTCACACTAAAATCTTGCCAGATCGGTTTCGCATATAGTGCGGCGCTGCCAGTCATCATCAATGCGGCACAGGCCAGTTGCGTCAGCTTCATAAATTTTATCCCCATAAAAGCGCGTCAATAATAGCGCGCCGGGGCTAAAATAAAAGCAGAATTTAAACTTTCACTAAAACTCGGCAGTTTATACAAAGCCAGTCCCTTGGCTTTGTAATGATCTGGTTTTAAAGGTGTTCCTCGCCATGATGGCACTGATAAACGAGCGTATCGCAAAAAGGTGTTGTATTAGCTGCCACGATAGGTCGAGTAAGCAAAAGGACTAATTAAAAGTGGCACATGATAATGCTCTTCCGGGTTTTCAATATTGAATTGAATCAATACATTGGGGAAAAAAGTCTTGAGCTGTTTCTGTGCAAAATAAGGTGCTACATCATATTCGAGTAAATAGGCGCCAGCGCTTATTTGCGTTAAACCAAATGCTTTTAAACGGCCATCTTGGTCGGTGCGGCCTTGGCCTAGCAGCGTGCGTGTGGTGGCGTCGTAGAGACGGACATCTACATTTTGCGCGGGTTTACCCAGATGCGTATCTAAAATATGCGTGCTAATCATGGCTCAATTCCTTGAGAAAGTCTTAAAAGGGCAATCGCTGCAAGCTGTTCATGCACGATTTGTTTTTCGGTGTCGATATCATGCGACAAACGCTGGTTCAACGCACTGAGCATTTGGTCACTGCTCAAACCTGCGGCCTTGATCAAGAAAATAAAACCAAACTTTTCTTCATAGGCCATATTGCCTTCAAAAAGTGCGCGTTGCGTGGTTTCATCTTGCTTTACCCCCGATTGCTCTGCATCTGAAAATGCGGCTTCGCGCTCAGTCAACGCTTGTTTGGCTTTCTTTTCACCGATACGCGGATGCGTCGCCAGCGCTGCTTCAATATCTTGCCACGTCCAGCGTTCGGCTTGATTTGCCGCGGTGCTCAGTAGCTCATCACGAGATGAATAGGGACGCTGTTGGCTTAGTGTCTGAGTCCATGATGGAATATGTACACATGCATGCAACACGGTCTTTGCATCGTCGATCGGCGCAGCATTAAATTCAGAAAAACGCACTGTTTTCATCCATATGCAAAAAGGTACTTCCTGATTATGGAGCAATTACAATGCCACTGGGAATAGATATCTCCAAAGCGAAATAATGGAGATATCTATTTAATGATGATGTCTATTTAGATATGTTTTCAGGCGCTTTAAGGTGCCTGATAAGGATGCTGCGTATACCAGTGTTTGGCGATATCGTTACGGCGACAGATCCACACTCGATCATGTGACTGCACATAATCTAAAAAGCGTTGTAGTGCCTTGAAGCGTCCAGGGCGACCTAAAATGCGGCAATGCATGCCGATAGAGAGCATTTTTGGTGCAGTTTCACCTTCAGCATAGAGCACATCAAAGGCATCTTTGAGATACTGAAAAAACTGCTCGCCACTGTTAAAGCCACCCGGTGAGCAAAATTTCATGTCATTCGATTCAAGCGTGTAAGGGATAATTAAGTGCGGTCGGGTGCTGCCATCGGGTTGGGTCAGCGTGGTCCAAAACGGCAGATCATCGCCGTAATAGTCACAATCGTATTGAATCTGTGGGAACTCCGCCAAGAGCTGACGCGTATTGGGGCTATCGCGGCCGGTATACCAACCGATGGGTGTTTCGCCAAAGAGCGCTTCTAATACAGAGAGTGCCTGATCCATATACATGCGCTCAGTCTCAAGATCCATATCTTGATAATGAATCCAGCGCTGCCCATGAGAAACCACATCGTAAGGACTGTTTTTAATCGCGTCTACAATATGCGGATGACGTGCCAAAGCCATACCCACACCAAAAATGGTCATGGGTAGGCCACGTTTTTGAAATTCCTGATGAATCCGCCAAAAGCCTGCACGTGCACCATATTCGTACATCGAATCCATCGACATATGTTTGGACGGGAAGCTTGCTGCACCAATAATGTCCGATAAAAACTGCTCTGAACCGGCATCGCCATGCTCAATATGGTTTTCACCGCCTTCTTCGTAGTTAAGTACGAACTGTACGGCAATTTTGGCTTGATTGGGCCAGTTGGCATGCGGTGGCTGGCCATGATAACCGATTAAGTCGCGAGAGTAGGGGGTAGTGTTCAGTTGCTCGATGAGGTCTTGGCCTCTTAAATACGACGCGGTCACAATCATGCATCCTTTTTGATCAAAATGACGAAAAAAATAAAAAAATCAGCTTGCATATTTTTGAGTATAGACGGATATTGAAGTTAGAGAAGATCTTCAAAGACCCAAAAACAACATCTCACAGATGGATAAAAGGAGATAACAAGCCATTACACAATGTTGATATACAACAGCACCAAATTAAAGCATGCTCAAAACGTGCCAATTAAGTTTTGCATAGATTGTTATATAGAATTACAGATATAAAGAGGATGGGATTATGAATATTGAAATCCGCACAGATAAACACATCCAAAGTAGTGAACGTTTAATTGATTATGTTCGTGCAGAACTTTCTAAAGAATTTCAACGTCATTCAGAACGCATTACCCATTTTTCGGTTCATCTGAGCGATGAAAACGGTGAAAAACGTGGTGATGAAGACATTCGCTGTTTAATCGAAGCGCGCCCGGCAGGTTTAAAGCCAATTGCGGTGAGCCATAAAGCAAGAAATGTCGATCTATCAATTCATGGTGCGATTGATAAACTGAAACGTAACCTTGAACATACCTTTGAAAAACTAGAGCCGACACGTGGTGGTCGAGTTGAATTTGCTGACGAAGAATAAGTCAGTCATCAAAAAAAGCCCGAAAGGGCTTTTTTTATGTCATCACAATTTACAGGTATGATTGGACGACTACACGATTCAACAGTAGTATTTTTCTGAGTATGCTTTAATTCGTATCTAATAAATGAAAAAATAACAGCAAACCTTTCTTTATACTCTTTAGCTTTGTGAGATGCTCATGTTAACAGACCAACAAAAAGCCTTTGTTCAGGCCATCGAAGAATTAGACCTTGAACAGGTTAAACGCCTGTTGGCATCAGGTCTCGATCCGAATTTCATCGATCTTGAAAAAGGCCCGCCAATTTCGATTCTGTGTGACGGCTTGTTTCAGTGGTGGGAAAATGTATGCGAAGCCTATGAATCGGGTGAGCCACTCACTGAAGAGCAAAAGAAGCAACAGCTTCAAGTGCATCTTGATATTTTAGAAGAACTGATTCAGGCCAAAGCCAATCTGCATTTGTGGGATGCAGAGGAGCTCTATGGTCCGCTATGGGATGCGGCAAGCTCAGCGTGTGTCCCGGTGGTACAGCGTCTGCTTGAAGAGAAGGTTGATCCGAATACGCGTGATGAAGAAGGTCTGACGATCCTGTCATCGATCAGTGATTTATTTTTTGATTGTGACTACGACGAAATTGACTGGTCTGAAGCATTAACAGAAGAAAAACAGACATTGGAGTTACTGCGTCAACATGGCGCCAAAATGTCAAAAGAATTGACTTAAAACACAGGGTAAAACGATGAAAAAATTACAAACATTGGTTTTTATATTGGGTACAACGGCCAGCATTAGTAGTTTTGCGGCTGAATTTTCATTTGATCGTCCCGGAACCGGCTTTGGGACTGGTATAACGCCAGTGGGGAAATTGGCATGGGAGCAGGGACTTCCATCGGTCTCTTACACCGAAGCCAATGTCGATGGGGCTAAAGAACGCGTGACCACCGTCAATGGGGACGTGCTTTTACGAACCGGTTTGACGCAAGATTTAGAATTGCAATTGGGCTGGCAGGGGCCATTTTGGTCGCAGTACAAACGTGCAGGCGTTAAAAATGAAACCCATGGTTTGGGCGATATCAGTGTGGGTTTGAAAAAAGCCATTGATCTGAACGATGACCGACTCACGATGGCAGTATTGGCTCAGGCCGTGATTGCTACAGGCAATGACGAGTTTTCTGCACATGATGATATTTATAGCCTAGGCTCGACCGTTGCCTACGACTACAGCGACTTACTTGAAACTTCGATCAGCATGTTTTACGAAGTTCAAAACAGCAACTGGGCGGTCACTGCAGTACCGACACTGGGCTATAAGTTTGGGGGCAAATGGTCAGGGTTTTCCGAGTTTGTGTATCGTAAAGCCGAAAGTCAAGATTATGAATATGGTCTAGGTACCGGTGTGATTTATGCACTGAATGATCGTACCCAGTTTGATGCCAGCGTTGGTGTACAGCTCAATGGTAATGATCGCGGTTACACCGGTGGTTTTGGTGTGTCTTACCTGTTTTAAATCTAAGGTGTAAAAATATTTATGCAGATGTCGATTCGTCTACAAAACAACATTGCCGCGAGCTTGGGTGCATGGATTGTCTTGATCTTCATGCTTGTGCAACATGCGCAGGCTGCTGAAGGATTACTGTCTCCCGAGCAGGCATTTTCGTTTAATGTTGAATCGACCTCTCAGGATCAGGCTGAATTGTCATGGAATATTCAGCCAAATTATTATTTATACCAGCACAAATTTGAGGTGCGCCAAGGTAATCAACCGCTCAGCCTGAAACTACCGAAGGCGATTGATCAGTTCGATGACAACTTTGGTCACACCAAAGTTTATTATGATCAGGTGCATTTTTCGATTCGCACTCAACCTTCACAGCACTATCAAGTAACGTGGCAGGGCTGTGCCAAAGATCGGATTTGCTACCCTCCACAGACCTTCGATTTTGAAACCGATGCTGATGGTCTGATCAATGCGCAAAATACAACTGCGAATGCACCCAAACGCCTGACCGATCTTGCAGGACTTTCATCTGCAAAAAATGAAACCACCGCCACGGCAGCAGATACGGCCACACCAACCAAACCCACAAGTACAGCGCCAGTGGCACAAGATCAGGCATGGACATCGCAACTTGAACAGCATTCACTCGGCTATACCGTTTTGTTGTTTATGGGCTTGGGGGCCTTACTTGCATTTACACCATGTTCACTACCGATGTTGCCAATTTTGACCTCCTTGATTGTGCGCGAAAGCAAGGGTTTCAAAGCGTGGGCTGTGGCATTGACCTTTGTGGTAAGTATGGCGGCTGTGTATGCAGTACTGGGATTGATTGCATCTTCTGCGGGTCTGAATTTTCAGCGCTGGTTACAGCAACCGGCCACCATTATTGGTTTTAGCCTGTTGTTTGTGATGTTTGCCTTAAATTTATTTGGCTTGTTTGAGCTGAAATTACCACAAGCACTGACCAACAAGTTAGATCGGATTCAATCGGTACAACAAGGTGGTACCCTTGTGGGGGCAGCCGTCATGGGCATTATTTCTGCCCTGTTGGTGGGGCCTTGTATGACGGCACCGTTGGCCGGTACCTTACTCTTTATTGCCCAAACCCAAGACCAGCTTCGCGGCGCGTTGTTGCTGTTCTGTCTGGGCTTTGGTATGGGCATTCCGCTGTTAATTGCCACCTTTTTGGGCACCAAAATTTTGCCAAAAGCCGGCGACTGGATGAACCAGATCAAGGTGATCTTTGCCTTTATTATGCTGGCGCTGGCGATTTACTTTATTCGTCCCTTGTTGCCTGATGTCATCATTCAGCTGTTGAGTTTAGTGTTAGGCCTCGGATTTATCATCTACGCGGTGTATCGACTCGTAAAATATCGCGACCAGTTAAAGTGGCTATATATGGTGCTGTTGCTGCTGGTGATTCCGTTTGTCGCCTATGATCAGTATCAACATACGCAGCGTTGGCTCACCGACACACAGGCCTCAAGCAATACATGGCATGTGGCAAATACGGCTGAAGACTTTCAGCAGCTTTTGCAAAATGCGCCTGCCAATCAAGCCGTGATTATTGATGTGTATGCCGACTGGTGTGTGGCGTGTCAGCCGATCGAGCATCGTATTTTAAAAGATGCCGAGGTACAGACTGCTCTTCAGCCGTATTATCTGATCAAGCTGGATTTAAGCCGTTATGATGCCTCTCATCAGCAATTGCTGAATCAATGGGAAATTTTAGGGCCACCCACTTATGTGTTTTTAGATCGTCAGCATAAAGAAATTCGCGGCCTTAGATTGACTGGTGCCTTTAGTAAAAATGAACTTTTGCAACAGGTTCATGCTTTTGAAGCGCAGCGTTAAGACACATCAATGATGTGCAAATTGCTGGATATCACCCGTGTAGCTTTTGACTTGATTTCGACCACAGGCTTTGGCCAAATACAGCGCCTGATCGGCTTGAGTTAAAATTTGCGAGCTATCCTCAGCCTCGTTGCAACTTGCGACACCAAAGCTGGCACTGACCTGAATATGCAGATGTTTAGAGGGCGAAATGATCAGCGTTTCTAGTGCGAGTCTATAACGCTCTGCAACCTGTCGTGCTGCGCGAAGCGAGGTTTGCGGCAACAGTACAATAAATTCCTCGCCACCAAAGCGTCCAATTTTGTCTTGCTGGCGTGAGTGTTGGCGCAGGCATTCAGCGATTGCAATGAGCACTTGATCACCAGTGTGATGTCCATACTGATCATTAATATGCTTAAAGTGATCGACATCCAGCAAAATAATGGCATAGCTTTGGGGAGTGTGATCATGCTGTAATGTATTGAGCGCCTCGTTAATGCTACGACGATTTAAAAGATTGGTCAGAAAGTCTAGTTGACTGAGACGCTTGATTTCATATTCACGCTCGCGCCATTGAGAAAGTAAAATTTCAAATAAACCAAAAAAGCCAATTAGGATAGGCACTGAAAAAAACACCATACTACCCACCCAAAAGTTATGCTGTGCAGGTGATGGTTTTAGGGCAGCGATATTAAAAACTGGTGCATAGGGAATGTATTGCTTCAGGCTTAGATAGCCAGTTATGAGTAGTAATAAGGTCGCTGGAATCAAGGTAATATAAATGAGCCAGCGGTCAAATAAAATTAAACCAATGACCACTGTACTGATATACCCTACTGCGGTGGCGGGGCTTAAAGAACCCGTCATATAGCTGCCATGGTATAGGATCAGCGCAAACAGATAAATAGTGACAATAGGAATAACTTTCTGGATCCAGATTTTATGTGCATGATAATGACACAGATACATCAAGAAAATTAAAAGAGTCAATGTGAGGCTGCAGACCCACATGTCAATTTTGATTAATCTAATATTTACATATTTCCATAGCTCTGGATGTAGCAGTACAAAAAGCTTCCAGATAATCCAGCTCAAAATCATGCCAGATGACAGCAGGATGATGAGTTTGCATTTTTCAAGAACCGTCCAATTAATAATAGGATTCTTCATATACATGCTAAAAATGAAAGACCAAAGTCTAGAATTTGTTTTTGTCATGCCAAATTATCCATGACTTCTATTAGATTTCAGAGTTTAAGATAGCATTTATTATGATGTATCAGATATTTCTTCTTATTATTTTTGAAATGCCGCTGGCAAAATGCCAGCTTGCATTTAATCACGATCAAGTTGATGAGCAAATACGGCAAGATCTGAAATAGCCTGTTTGGCATCATCAAACCATGCATTAAACATATGGAAGTTATGCCACATGCCGGTATAGAGTTTGAAATCAACTTTTACATGCGCAGCTTTTGCATAATCGCGAAAACGCTTGGCATCATCAAGCAAGATTTCTTTTGACCCCACCTGAACCAAGGTTGGTGGCAAACCTGACAGATCTGCAAAAAGTGGCGAAACGCGCGGATCATCACGTGCTATACGTGAGCCGATGTAGTATTCAATGCCAGCTTCAAGTACTTCAATTGAGAGTAAGGCATCGTGCTTTTTATTTAGGCGCAGTGATTCACTACTCAATGTCAGATCTAAAAATGGTGACATTAAAATCAGGCCACTTGGTAAAGGATCCTGATTATCTTTTAAACGCAGCGCCAGAGCGAGCGCCAGATTTGCACCACAAGAATCGCCAGACAAGATGATATCTTTGGCCAAAACACCTTGATCGAGCAAGATATGGTAAATATCGTATAAAGCATCTAATGCTTCTGGAAAACGCGCCTCTGGAGAAAGTGGATAATCGACATGCAGAATTTGCATCTGGGTGCGCGCTGCCAGATCGGTCATAAAGGCACGGTGGGTATTTAAGCTTCCCAGAAAAAAGGCACCGCCGTGAATATGAAAAATAAGCTGTGTCGAAGACGATTGCGGTTTGATTTCCTCGGCACGAACGCCCGCCAAGCGCACTGAACGCACGGTCACGGTTTTATTCACGGGAAAAATCCGGCACATTTGCTCAAGTGCAATTCGCAGCGTTGTGGGTGGCAAGCTAAAACGGCTTGGTGTTCGTATCGTGGTTTTTAAAATTGTTTCGGTAAAATATTGTTTCCACATAATTTACAACCTATAGTGGTGTTGCAGATTTTTACAGTTTATTCGCAATGTATATGTTTTTTCCCCTGCGATTAACAAGGCTACACTAAATAGTCACATACAAAAATTGCATTATTGTTGTGAGTTTTTAATACTATAACTGTCGGTTAAGACTACAAGGATATTGGACAAAAATGAAAAAAATAGCATTGGCATTAGGATTGCTAGGCGCAACGGTTTTGGCAAATGCGGCCGATCCGCTCAATGGTACGGTATGGAAAACCATTGATGATAAAACCAACCAACCCAAAGCGATTGTCAAATTTACCGAGCAAAAAAATGGCACCTTATCGGGTACCATCCAGAATGTGCTTACACCAGGCCAAGAAAATGGCTGTACTGAGTGTGAAGGCCCATACAAAAATAAACCGCTTAAAGGCGTGACCATTGTTCACAACCTGAAGAATACTGGCGGCACCAGTTATGACGGCGGGAATATCATGGACCCAAAAACTGGTAAAACTTACCGACTCAAAGGTGAGATTGCCGAAGGCGGGAAAAAGCTGAACTTACGTGGCTACATCGGTATTTCTGCACTTGGGCGTAACCAGACATGGGTTCGTGTAAGCTAAGTACATGAAGTCATAAATTTGTATTAACAGCCGAATGAGTCATTCGGCTGTTTGCTTTGAACGGTTTAGCCTTTTAATGCCGCATATGTATCGGCATCGAAGCCAACGACAAAACCAGAGTCTGTTTTGAGAACCGGACGTTTAATGATACTTGGCTGCTCAATCAGAGTTTGAATCAGTGTGGCAGTATCAGAAAGTGCTGCTTGTTGTTGTTCTGGGCTGAGTTTGCGCCATGTGGTGCCTTTTTTATTCACTAAAAGCTCTGGGCCGATGTTTTCTAGCCACACACCGAGGGTTTCGGCATCAATACCTTGCTTTTTATAATCGTGAAATGTGTAACGCAAGCCGTTGGCATCGAGTGCATCAAACGCTTTTTTCATTGAACTACAATTTTTGATTCCGTAAATTTCCAGCATGATCATCAACTTTTCTCATCACAAGCGCTTAAGCCTATCTAAAAATCTTAAAAAGCACCAGTGCAACGCCAATCTGTAATCACGTGGAATAACCTTTGCAGAAATACAGACAAACAAGATGCAGATAAAAGTTTGAAAATGTCATAAGATTGACACATGACAGTGTTTAAATAGATTTAAAAGAAGTATGAAGATATAAAAATAAAATTGGATATTTAAATAGAGAAAACCCGCATTTAATCATCCTGATCATGCGGGTCTCATTTCAACGTCCAATGTCACATCCTTGAAATAACCATCCGGTTATCGTATTCGTCCTACGGCGTCCTATCCCTTTGTCATCCTGACATGTCCCTGTGCCGTGTGTGTATAATGCGCTTAAACCTATGAAATAAAAATACTAAATTTCCACAACAAATGTAGGTTTTTGACGTTTATTCAGTGTACGTATGTACACTGAATTAGCTAATTTGATAATCCACAATGACCGGTGCATGGTCGCTAAACCATTCATCTTTATATACCCAAGCATTAACGGTACGGGATTTCCAGTCTGGGGAACACGCATGATAGTCAATTCGCCATCCTACATTTTTAGCACGCGCCTGACCACGGTTTGACCACCACGAGTACAGCTCTGCTTCAGGGCGAACCTCACGAAAAGTATCGACATAACCGAGTTCATCATAAATATGATCGAGCCATGCACGTTCGTGCAGTAAACAGCCCGACGACTTTTGATTGCCCGACCAGTTTTTAATATCGATACGCTTGTGCACGATGTTGTAATCACCACATACGATGATCGATTTATTTTCATCGCGCCATTGCTTTAAGATCTGGGCGTATTGCTCTAAAAACACATCTTTACGCGCCTGGGCTTCATCGCCAGAAGATCCAGACGGAAGATACAAGGAGCAGACATAGGCTGGCTGTTCAAGGCCCAAATCAAACTCGGCGGCAATAAAGCGACCTTGAGAATCAGCCAGTTCAAAGCCCAAACCGTCCTGAACAGCGCGAAAGGGAATACGGCTATAAATCGCGGTACCTGCATAACCTGCACGTTCGGCAGGAAACAGGTGCGTATACCAGCCTTCGGGTTTAAATTTATCGGTCCATTGGGCATGCGTGATGCGGCTTTCTTGCATACATACCACGTCTGCCTCGGACTTTTCTAACCATTCCAGTAGGCCTTTAGTGACCGATGCACGTAAGCCATTTACGTTGATTGAAACGACTCGTAGAATTTTTACATCACTTGGATACTGATCCTTTGGTATCATGCGCAAGTTTGACCTCAATTGATGAATCTGGAGCACCTATGACAACGCCATCGTCTTTTAACCCGCAAGCCTTTATCGAACTCGCGTTATCACGCGGTGTGCTTAAATTTGGTGAGTTTACCTTAAAATCAGGACGTGTCAGTCCGTATTTTTTTAACGCAGGTTTGTTAAACGATGGTGAAGCATTGTCGCTACTGGCGCAAGGCTATGCCGATCAATTGATGCAATGTCAGCATGTCGATGTCATTTTTGGCCCTGCCTATAAAGGTATTCCGTTTGTTGCCGCAACAGCGGTGGCATTATCGCAAGTGCATGGTAAAAGTGTGCCGTGGGGCTTTAACCGTAAAGAAGCCAAAGATCATGGTGAAGGTGGTGTGCTGGTCGGCGCTGCGGTTGAAGGTAAAAAGGTCTGGATTATCGATGATGTAATTACCGCAGGCACCGCCATTCGTGAAGTGGTCACCATTTTAAAAAATGCAGGGGCAACCATTGCAGGCGTGCTGGTGGCACTCGATCGTCAAGAGCGTGGTCATGGCCAATTATCTGCCATTCAGGAAGTTCAAAAAGAGCTTGAGATCCCGGTTCATGCCTTGATCACCATGAAAGATTTAATGAATTATCTTGAAGCCAAAGGTGAAACTCAAGCGTTAGCCAAAATGGAAGATTACCGTTTGAAATACGGCATTTAATATTGAGTAATCAAAAAGGAAGCATCGGCTTCCTTTTTTTATTTGCGATTACATCGCGTGCGCTGAAATGTCATTAATATCAAGATTGCAGAATAAATCACCATTAAAAACGTCCACTGAACCCTTAGATTCATTTTAGCCAATCGCTGAATGCCTTTATTTATGGGGCTATTAGGCTAAACATGAATTTTACTCAGTTTGCTGTGAAACTAAATCATTTTTATTCATCTAAGGCTTCGGGTATAACTGTCTGCATAGAGAATAGGGGCAGATCACCATGAGTAAAGCGTTTGAATTTTCGATTAAGAGTATTCGTTTTGACGAAAATTATCGTCCAGCCGACAATACGCGCATTACCACCAATTTTGCGAATTTAGCCAGAGGCGAAGCTCGTGAAGAGAATCTGCGTAATACATTGACGATGATCAATAATCGTTTCAATGATCTTGCCCAGTGGGATAATCCAAATGGTGATCGTTACGCCTTAGAACTCGATATTATTTCGGTCGGGATTGATGTTGAAGGCAACGGTGAAACGTTTCCAACGATTGAAATTTTAAAAACCACAATCATCGATTATCAAACCAATCAGCGTATAGATGGTATTGTGGGCAATAACTTTTCTTCGTATGTTCGGGATTACGATTTTAGCGTTTTGCTCTTGGAACATAATAAAAATCAGGCAAAGTTTAGCATTCCAGAAAATTATGGCGATTTACACGGTAAAATCTTTAAGTCGTTCGTCAACTCAGCAGCCTACAAGCAGAACTTTGCCAAGCAGCCTGTAATTTGCTTAAGCGTATCGAACACCAAGACTTATCACCGCACGACCAATGAGCATCCTGTACTGGGTGTGGAATATCAACAAGAAGCTTATTCATTGACCGATGAATATTTTGCCAAAATGGGTCTAAAAGTCCGTTATTTCATGCCAAAAAATAGCGTGGCACCACTGGCATTTTATTTCCAAGGTGACTTACTACGTGATTATACCGATCTTGAGCTGATTGCGACCATCAGCACCATGGAAAGTTTCCAGAAGATTTATCGTCCAGAAATTTACAATGCCAACTCAGCCGCTGGAAAAATTTATCAGCCAAGCTTAAAGCATCAAGATTTCTCATTGACACGCATTGTGTATGACCGCGAAGAGCGTAGTCAGTTGGCAATCAAACAAGGCAAGTGGACAGAAGAACACTTCATCAAACCGTACCAAGATATTTTGACGCAATGGGCTGCAACTTACACAGAAACAGGTCATTCGGATAAAAAGACTTACGCTGAAAAAAATTGTGCTGCTGTTTAACTTAAGATAGAAGATTATTGATTATGAAACGTGTATTACCGACATCAACTGCTGGCAGCTTACCAAAACCGTCTTGGATTGCAGAACCTGAAAAACTTTGGTCACCGTGGAAACTCGAAGGCGATGATCTAGTACAAGGCAAACGTGACGCATTGCTTGTGTCTTTGCAAGAGCAGGTACATGCTGGTATTGATATCGTCAGTGATGGTGAACAAACGCGTCAGCATTTCGTGACCACCTTTATTGAGCATCTTGATGGCGTAGATTTTGAAAAGCGTGAAACGGTCCGAATTCGTAACCGTTACGATGCCAGCGTACCAACGGTTGTCGGCGCAGTTTCACGCCAGAAGCCGGTATTTGTAGAAGATGCCAAGTTTCTGCGTCAGCAAACCACACAACCAATTAAATGGGCACTGCCTGGCCCAATGACCATGATCGATACCCTATTTGATGCGCACTACAAGAGCCGTGAAAAGTTAGCGTGGGAATTTGCTAAAATTCTGAACCAAGAAGCGTTAGAATTAGAAGCAGCGGGTGTAGACATCATCCAGTTCGATGAACCAGCATTTAACGTATTCTTTGATGAAGTCAATGACTGGGGCGTTGCCACACTTGAGCGTGCGCTTGAAGGTCTTAAATGCGAAACAGCAGTACATATCTGCTATGGTTATGGCATTAAAGCCAATACAGACTGGAAGAAAACGCTTGGTTCAGAATGGCGTCAGTATGAAGAAGCCTTTCCAAAGCTACAGCAGTCAAAGATCGACATTATCTCACTTGAATGTCACAATTCACGTGTACCTATGGATCTGATTGAACTGATCCGTGGTAAAAAAGTCATGGTGGGTGCAATTGATGTTGCAACCAATACGGTTGAAACACCGGAAGAAGTGGCAGATACCTTGCGTAAAGCCTTGCAGTTTGTTGATGCAGATAAATTGTATCCATCGACCAACTGCGGTATGACTCCACTCGCACGTCACGTTGCACGCGGTAAATTACAGGCCTTGAGTGCAGGTGCCGAAATTATTCGCCGTGAACTTTCAGCCTAAGCGTTTTAATCATCCTGGGGATATAAATGCCTTGGGGTGAATCAGTAAATTCAGTCGGTGACCTGTGCCTGTTGGGCACAGGATTCAATTGAGGAAGATGGGAATGGTTGCAGCAACAGACTTTCGAAACGCAATGTCGTTATTATCCAGTGCGGTCAGCGTTGTGACCACAGCGGGTATGTCAGGGCGCTACGGATTTACTGCATCTGCGGTGTGTAGCGTGACCGATACACCACCTACTTTATTGGTTTGCATGAATCAGTCTGCCAGCTCTCACGCGCATTTTCTCAAAAATAAAATCCTGAGTGTGAATGTACTCGGTGCCCAGCATGAGCAGCTCTCGACAGTGTTTGCATCGAAGCTTAGTCCTGAAGAACGCTTTCAACATGGCCAATGGATTGAGCTGGAAACAGGTTCGCCGGTTTTAAATGATGCATTGGTCAGCTTTGATTGTGAAATCGAGCAAATTCAGCAAGTGGGCACACACACCATTTTTATTTGTCCGATTGTGGCAATTCGTCAGCAGCATCATGAGCAAGGTTTGGTTTATTTCAACCGTGCCTATCATCATGTAGGTGAAACAACGCTGGCGTAAATGACCGTTTAAAAACAGATTTAAATATTAAAAATGCCTGTCACGAGACAGGCATTTTTAATTTAGGCATGTTGTTTGAGCGTTTCGAGCATATCTGCTTCTGGTTCGTAAGCGGCATCCACTTCTTTGGTAATGGCTTGCCCTACAATGACCTGAGTGCCGTTAAATGTCATGGTCGGTGCGCCGTATAATGTCCAGCCCTGATTCAAGGCTTTGCTGACTCTTGCACAAAACTGGGCATCGTCTGGACCGGTTAAATAGCGATAAAGTTGCATGTTATATGTGCTCTATTCGATTAACTGTTTCAAGATACAGTGTCGTGTCACTAAAGCAAGCGAGATGATTCCAGCATCTGAGTGCAGTATCTCGATCCACACTTAAGCGGTTATCGTTTTATTTTAGAGATATGCATCATTTGATTTAAGGCAATACTTCAAAAGCTAAAAACTGGGTATTTTTTTTGATTTTGGAAGTTATTGTCTGAAACTAAAATGAGTGTACGATGGCCATTGGCCAATGTAGGCCCCCAACTGATGCCTTCAATATTTTCAATTTTGATAGAGTTGTATTGAATCGGAAGTTCAAGAAGTGTTTGCTTAGATATAGATTGGTATTGTGCATTGACTAAACTTGAAATTTGACGCACGTCAGTTGTGTTTGGCTGAATCGTTGCCTTCACAATTCGAATCGTATTGCCTACCAAATCGGCATATGCACGTTCAATCACCAAAAATTCATTTTCACTTAATGCCAGCATTTCTGAAACACCATTGTCTGGTCGAAAGGTCTCTGGTGGACTGTCTACCGGAATTTTGGGGATATCATAAGCGTATTGCGCTGTGTTTTGTCCTGTGTTGATATCAAATTTTAAAAACCGAATGACGCTACCATTGTTGATACTGGTCATTGGTCCATCTTGAATTAAGGCATCTTCCGTCGCAGCAAATAATTGTCCTTTGGGTGTTAAGGTCAGCGCTTCAAATAATTTATTACTGCGTCCACCTTGCGTCAGATTATCTTGATAATAAAAAGCTTTTGGAATATCAAATTGTCTAATAATTGAGCCATTTAAGCTATATTCACGTATAAAAGGTTGGTACAGATCGGTGCTGTTGCTGGAATAATTTCCTTCACTTGAGGTATAAACATGACCATTTTGAGCCATTCGTATCGATTCCGGATCGATAGTTTTACGGCCTATCGGATGCAATTGATTATTTTCATTATGTAGATAAATCATTTTATTGATGGTAATGGATGATATTTGGTTGGCATCTAGTGCGATATCTAAAACATAGGCACGAGGATTCGCGACTTCACCACGATCGTCCGAGATCGCCCAATAATGACCTTCACTGTCTCGATCAATTCCAGAAATTCCTCCAAATTCAACCCCATTAAACTGAGTTTGGGCAGCAATGTTATAGTCGCCAATCAAGCGTAGCCCACTGATCGAATTGGCTGTAGAGGGAGAGATTGAGGTGCTATTTTGAGAGTTGCTATTTTTACAACTGATGAATAGAAAACTTAAGCCACAGATTAGGCACAAGCGACTCAATTGACGAGAATATGCGTGCATGAATAAAGCCCCCAGTAATGAGTTATAGGTGCTTTAAGCTAAATCCACTCAGTGTCAATTTAATGAATGTGAATCACTTTTAAAAGGATGTGTTTCTTGAAAAACCTGGTGATTGCTTTTCATGCTGAATAATGTTTTTTTATGTCAGTCTAGATAAGGACTTATAGATCGTCGTGCGGTTGAGAAAGGAATTAAGAAATAAGTCTACGCTTAGGGGGCAGATTCACTCATTCAAAGCAAGTCTGCCCATGCGTATTTTTTACTTCAACAAAATTGCCAGATCAATCAATGGCGCTGTGCTTGACGTACCAATAGTCGATGCTGCCACATTTGGCGTACCATCAACGCTGACTGCTGCGCGTGCGCGGGTATCGCTGGTGGTTGTGGTATTGATATCAACTCGATAAAGCACAGAAGGCCCAGTACTTCCTGCCACTGTTGCCAGTGCCAGACCGTTATCACCACCTGCAATATCAAAGCCGTTGTCGGTGCCCAAGCTAATTCCTAGCCCACCAATTCGGTTAATCGTACCGTTGTTTGGCGGATCTTGTTTGACCAGCGTTTGATTGGTTTGATCAAGATCAAACAGTTCGGTTGCTACGCCACTGATTACAGTTTTGAAGCTGTTGGTATACGCCGCTGCTGTGACAATTGCACCCGCAATGCCATTAATGTCACCATCTTTAATGGTTTCGCCCGTATCGACATTAATACGCAGGCTTTGTCCAGTGTTACTGATCACACGTAAGCGATCCGCCGCAGGGTTAAAGTCCACTGCAAAAGAGGTTCCTTGTAAGCCGGCGTAACTACTACCCGTAGCAGGCTTAAGAGGGGTTACCAAAGTGGCGACGCCTGTATCGGTATTGATGGTATAGAGATTGGCTTTGTTGGTCAGACCGTACAATACGCCAGACTTATCGGTGGTGGTGCGTAGTCGGTAATCGATACCAATAAATTTCTCATCGACCTGTACGCCACTAATTGAACGCTCTTGGACGCTATTTGGTGTGCTCAACGAGAACACCACCAGCTTATTGTTGGCATTTAAGCCAATACCTGTCGCGGTGGTATCTTTGGCACGTTTGAGTGCCAGTCCGCGAATGCCTGAAGTATTGAAGCTGCTGGCCAGCGCCGCACTATTAAATACGGCAGGGTTACTGGTGCCCACATTCCCGACATTAATTTGATACAGTTTGTAGCTTCCTGCCGCTTTTAAGGCCGCATAGCCAACATTACTCACTGGATCGATATCAAAACCGCTGCCACCTTGGAAATCCAGTCCTTCTGCAAGTCGTGCAGAAGTTCCCAGTGTACCCGCATTGGCGTTTTGTAAGTAAATGCTGTCGGTGGTCTGGTCGATACTAAATAAGCGTGTGGTCGCGGTGCCTGCAAATGCATTGGTATAGGCAGCGGCAACAATGACTGGACTGCTGGTGGTCGGGTTGATATCGAGGTCTGTAATCGTCGCACCAGTGTCGACGTTGATGCGTAGATTTTGCCCTGTATTGGTGATGACACGTAAACGATCGGCCACGGGGTTAAAATTGACCGTAATCAGTTCTGCATCGCCATTAATTTTAGTAAAAGGCGCATTACCATCAGTGGTATCTGTCGGGTCAGCCGTTAACTTTCTTAAGAAAGTCGCTGCACCAGTACTCGGATCGACGGTATACAAATTACCTTGTAAGCCAACGGCATAAAGCTTTTCATCTTTCGGACGATAATCGATCCCCACAAGCTGATCGTTGGCTTGCAGCATGGAGATTTTTTTCGATGATACAATCTGATCTGGCGTGTCGCGGTTTACAGAGGCAATGGAGCCATCTGCAGTTAATATGATGGTATCTCCTGTAGCATTTGATGATACGTTATCATCGCTATCGGAGTCTGAGTTGCATCCTGTAATCAAAAGGCAGCTTGCCGATGCAAGTGCCAATGCCAATATACTTTTTTTCATGAGTTTTATTTCCAGCACTGTTTGGAGTGGTTAAACAAGGTACAAGGAATGAGTGATCAACTTCCCCAGTCGCATTTGTTATTCCGCTGTGTTCTAATTGTGTCCTGTATAAATCGTGAACGATTTACTATTCTTAAGTTAGAGTTGTGATCAAATTTTGTAAATAAAAGAATTATTTTTGATCGATGTAAATTGGTCATTTAAATGTAAGTCTTCACGTCAAATTCACATGGTTTATGAGTAAAAAGTAAATAGTGTAAGATTTTCTACACGCTGATACCGATCTGACTAAACAAATCACTATCATCGAACGCTTGGATGCGTTCACAAAAAATTCACTGTACTGTCGTTACCCTAAAATCGAAAATGATGATGTACCAGTGGCTGTAGCACTTTTTTATTGCATATATTGCGGCAAAAACTCACTAACCTTTTGAATCCAGTGGGCCTTCTTCTTATTAAATTCGGATTTAGATTTGTCGCTTCATAGAAGCTATTCAAAGCGCCTGATCTTGTCATTAATGATGATGTATCCGGGTTTGATCTCACTGGTTTTTTACAAGCGGATAAACTCATGGCTATAGAATTCGTTGCAAAATCAAAATTACCGACCGCTTATGGTGATTTCGACATTCATGTGTTTCAAGATCCCAAAACGGGCGAAGAGCATGTGGCGCTGAGTAAAGGCGGTGCGGATCTCTCTGGACAACCCGTGTTGGTGCGCATTCACTCAGAGTGTTTAACGGGGGATGCTTTCGGCTCACTCAAGTGTGATTGTGGTCCTCAATTGCATGCCACGATGAAGATGATTCATGATGCAGGGCAAGGTGTGATTCTGTATTTGCGTCAGGAAGGGCGTGGCATTGGCTTAACCAATAAAATTCGCGCCTATGCATTGCAAGATCAGGGGCATGATACAGTCGATGCGAATTTATTGCTCAACCTTCCTGCCGATGCGCGTCGCTATGATATGTGCTCGATTATGCTGGGTCATCTCAAGGTAGAAAAAGTGAAATTAATTACCAATAATCCTTTAAAAATAAAAGCACTACAAGATTTAGGAATCAATGTGGTTGATCGTGTGCGATTAACAGTCGGACTGAATATTTTCAATCAAGATTATTTGAATACCAAACAAAAACGCATGTCTCACATGTATGAAGAAAGCGATTTTTAATCGGCCTTTCATCAACATTGAAAGTCACAGTTTTCCTGCGCTGTAGTTGAAAAGGCAAAGATTTCGGATCTTTGCCTTTTTTTGTGATCTGTGTTGTTTTATGCTGCTGTTCGGCGTGAGATAAAAAATTCGCTATACTTTTGCCACAACTCAACAGATGAGCGTCAGATTATGCGTGTACTTGTCGTAATGGATCCGATTGAAACGGTGAATCTTAAAAAAGATTCGACTATGGCCATGCTGTGGGCAGCGAGCCGACGAGGTCATCAATTGGGATATGCATTACAGCACGACTTATATATCGATCAAGGTAAGGCCTGTGGTCTGATTGCACCTCTCACCGTATTTGAAGATTACCAGCACTATTACGAACTGGGCGAGAAGCAGAAACAGTCGCTAGCCGACTACGATGTGATCTTGATGCGTAAAGATCCGCCGTTTGACATGAACTTTGTCTATACCACCTACATTTTGGAGCAGGCGGAGCGTGAAGGGGTGTGGATCATCAATAAACCGCAGTCCCTGCGTGACTGTAACGAAAAACTCTTTGCCACGCAGTTTCCAGAGCTACAAGTGCCGACACTGGTAACATCGCAGCAGAGCTTAATCCGTGAGTTCATTCAAGCGCATAGTGATGTGATTGTTAAACCGCTCGACGGGATGGGCGGGATGGGAATTTTCCGCCTGCATCAAGGCGGGCAGAATATTGGCTCAACTTTGGAAATGCTCACAGAAATGGGAACGCGTCCGATCATGGCGCAGCGCTATATCCCTGAAATTGTAGATGGCGATAAACGAATATTGATGATCAATGGTGAGCCAGTGCCGTACTGTTTAGCACGCATTCCGCAAAATGGAGAAGTGCGAGGGAATTTGGCTGCTGGTGGTTTAGGTGAAGCACGTCCACTCACGGAAAATGACAAAAAAATTGCAGCCAAAGTGGGGCCATTTTTACGTGAAAAAGGCTTGGTCTTTGTCGGGCTCGATGTTATTGGAAATTACGTCACGGAAATCAACGTGACCAGTCCAACCTGTATCCGGGAGATCGATGCGCAGTTTGGTACTTCGATTGCCGATATGTTATTTGATGTGCTCGAAGCAGATCGTCCACAGTAAAAAATAAATCACGCTATGTCCTTGTCGGCCAGTGTCTGCAAGGACATTAGATAATTCTAAAAATGATTATTTTGATTTTTATTCAGTTAATATATTTTTTGCTGTAGAACAACCAAAAAACACTATGCTTTATGTTGCAAACACGTGAAATAAGCTTTTCGTTGCGTGTGCTTTAGGATTAGAATAATCCGCTAAATAAATAACTGTTATTTCCCTTGTTTTTGAGCTAAAGAAGTATACCGTGACTGATGCATCACAACGTAAATCCAAACATGTCATGATGATGGCTGCCGGTACAGGCGGTCATGTCTTTCCCGCATTGGCGGTTGCAAAAAAATTGCAGCAACAAGGGTGCCAAGTGGCATGGCTGGCAACACCTGCAGGAATGGAAAATCGACTGCTCAAAGACCAGAATATCCCGATTTATCAGATTGATATTCAAGGTGTGCGTGGCAATGGTGCGGTGCGTAAACTCATGGCACCATTTAAAATCATGAAAGCCACGTACAGTGCCATGCGTTATATGAAGCAGCTCAAAATCGATGCAGTCGCGGGCTTCGGTGGTTATGTGGCAGGGCCTGGTGGGCTTGCCGCGCGTATTTTAGGGATACCGGTGCTGATTCATGAGCAAAATGCGGTTGCAGGCTTTACCAATACGCAGCTCGCACGTGTTGCTGCAAAAGTCTGTGAAGCTTTCCCCAATACGTTTCCTGCACATAGCAAAGTCGTAACCACAGGTAATCCGGTGCGTCAGGAAATTTCAGCCATTCTTAGTCCGAAGTGGCGCTATGACAGCCGTGAAGCAGCTGGCCAACCACTAAATATTTTAATTGTAGGCGGATCGTTGGGAGCACAGGCACTCAATGAACGTCTGCCAGAGGCGCTGTTAAAGCTCGGATTGTCGCTCAATATTTTTCATCAATGTGGGCAAAAACAGCTTGATGACACCCGTGCACGCTATGCCAATGCACCCTCTCATGTACATGTACAAGTGATGCCGTTTATCGAAGATATGGCACAGGCTTATAGCGATGCCGATCTGATCATTTGCCGTGCTGGTGCGCTAACCGTCACTGAAGTGGCAACAGCCGGTGTGGCGGCAGTTTTTGTTCCGTTACCCATCGCAGTGGATGATCACCAAACTGCCAATGCCAAGTTTTTAGCTGATGTCGGTGCTGCCAAAATTTGCCAACAATCTAGCATGACGCCAGAAACGCTCGATGCATTGTTGCGCCCGCTCATGAATCGTCAGTTACTCTCTGAAATGGCCGTGAAAGCCCGCCAACATGCGCAACCCAATGCTACCCAACACGTGGTAGACCTTATTGAAACTTTGTAAGTTAGAGTGCCCTATGTCACCAACAACCCCAGCCGATCAAGCCAAAAAACTCATTAAAGTTCCTGAGATGCGCCGTATTAAACACATTTATTTTGTGGGAATCGGTGGTGCTGGGATGTGCGGCATTGCAGAAGTTTTAAAAAACCAAGGGTATAAAGTATCTGGATCGGATATCAAAGCCTCTAAAACCACGGCACAGCTTGAAGAAAAAGGCGTAAAAGTTTATATCGGACACAGTGCCGAAAACCTGAAAGCTGTAGATGTACTGGTGGTATCGACAGCCATCGATCAGGAAAATCCTGAAATTAAAGCAGCGATGGAACAGCGTATTCCTGTGGTGCGCCGTGCAGAAATGCTGGGTGAGCTGATGCGCTACCGTCATGGGATTGCAGTTGCAGGCACGCATGGTAAAACCACAACCACCAGCTTGCTGACCACCATGTTGGCCGAAGAAAATCTGGATCCAACTTATGTGATTGGCGGTTTGCTCAATCGTACCGGAGTGAATGCTGCGCTCGGTGCAAGTCGCTTTATTGTGGCCGAAGCTGATGAATCCGACGCCTCATTTTTATATTTGCAACCAATGGCCGCCATTATTACCAATGTCGATGCGGACCATATGGATACCTACGGTGGAAGCTTCGACAAATTAAAAGATACCTTTGTTGAGTTTATTCATCGTTTGCCATTTTATGGTTTGGCTGTGGTCTGTGGTGATGATCAGAATGTGCGTGAAATCATGCCACGTTTTGGCCGTCCAACCTTGACCTATGGCTTTAATGAAGACAACGATATTCGTGCTGTGGACGTGGTGCAAGAAGGCATGCAGTCGCATTTTACCGTACTGCGTAAAGATCGAGAGCCACTGCGTCTGACGGTTAATCAGCCAGGGCTGCACAATATTTTAAATGCACTTGCAGCGATTGGTGTGGCCACCGATGAAGGAGTTTCCGATGCAGCCATTGGCCGTGCGCTAGAAGGTTTTAGTGGTGTTGGACGCCGTTTTCAGGTGCAAGGTAAATATGCACTTGGTGATGGAGATGTCAAACTGGTCGATGACTATGGTCACCATCCAAAAGAAGTCGAAGCCACCATTAAAGCGGCCCGCCAAAGCCATCCGGATCGTCGTCTGGTCATGATGTTTCAACCGCATCGTTACAGCCGTACCCGTGACTGTTTCGATGATTTCGTAGAAGTGTTGTCACAGGTGGACCAACTACTGTTGCTCGAAGTTTACCCTGCGGGTGAAAAGCCGATTGTTGGTGCCGACAGCCGCGCCTTGGCACGAAGTATCCGCCTACGTGGTGATGTAGAGCCTATTTTGGTCGATCCTGTTGAAGGCAATTTGCCCAACATCATACAAAAAGTGTTACAAGCAAATGACTTGTTATTGACGCAAGGTGCGGGTAACGTGGGAGCAATTTCAGTCGATCTTGCCCAGCAGCATTTGTATTTAAAATCAGTGTAATGGTTTTGGTCAGATTCAGTGTGCGAAAAATTTAAGGATAAAAACGTGTCAAATGCGTCAAAGTTCGGCAAAGTTGCCGTGTTGTTTGGTGGGAAATCAGCTGAGCGAGAAGTTTCTTTAGATAGTGGTCAGGCCGTACTCGATGCATTGTTACGTTCGGGTGTTCAAGCAGAAGCATTTGATCCTAAAGAACGTAGCGTCACCGAACTGGTGGGCTACGATCGCGCGTTTATCGTATTGCATGGTCGGGGCGGGGAAGACGGCCAGATTCAAGGTGTACTGGAATGGTTAGATATTCCTTATACCGGAACAGGTGTACAAGGCTCCGCGATTGGCATGGATAAAATTAAGACCAAGCAAATTTGGCAGGGCAGTGACTTACCGACTGCACCTTACCGGATTATCAATAAAGATTCAGATTTGAACGAAATTGTGGCGTCTCTTAACCTGCCTGTGATCATCAAGCCAGTACATGAAGGCTCAAGTATTGGCATGAGTAAAGTCGAAAAAATGGCAGACTTTGCAACCGCCATTGAAAAAGCAACCGCCCATGATGCCGTGGTAATGGCTGAACAATGGATCACGGGGCGCGAGTACACGATTGTGGTGCTCAATGGTCAAGCTTTGCCTGTCATTCGTTTGCAGCCACCTCAAGACGTGGCGTTTTACGATTACGATGCCAAGTATCAGCGTAACGATGTGCAATACGGTATTCCGTCGGGATTGTCCGATGCCGATGAAAAGAAACTACAAGCACTCACTTTGCGTGCCTTTCATGCCGTTGGAGCCAGTGGTTGGGGGCGTGTCGATGCGATGCAGGATGAGCATGGAAACTTCTGGTTGCTCGAAATCAATACTGTACCGGGAATGACCAGCCATTCGCTTGTACCAAAGGCTGCGCAGGCCGTTGGAATCGATTTTGATGCACTGTGCGTTGAAATTTTAGCGCAAACTCTTACAGGTTCGACACACTAAATATGGCTCAGCTTCCAGCATCCATGCGTCGTAAACGAGCGGCGATTACATCCATTCATGAAAAGCCACCCACGCGCAAGCAAAAGCTTGCCAATATTGGTGGCTGGATCTTGCTGTGTATTGCATTTCTGGTGCTGGCTGCTGGCGTGTTTGGTTTGTATAAAGTGATTACCGATGCAAAAATTGCCGATTTAGACATTGTCGGCACACGCTCTGGTATCGAGCAATCACAGCTTGAGCAGCATATACGACCCATCATCAAAGAAAATTACTTTACCTCGGATCTGGAGCAGATCCGCGACAAAGCACTAGAGATTTCTTGGGTAGATCGCGTAGTGGTATCACGTGCTTGGCCCAATAGTATTCGTGTACGGATTATGCCGCGACATCCAATTGCACGCTGGGGCACGGGTCGATTGCTCAGTGACAGCGGCGATGTGTATGCAGAAGCCGAGCTCAAAAACCATCCAAATTTACCGATGCTACATGGGCCAATCACCCAGTCGAAGGCCATGATGCGTCGCTATAACGAAATTAATCAATTATTCCAGCCCGTCAATTTACGTTTAACCGAGCTTTATCTCACCGAGCGTATGACGTGGTTTATGCAATTTGATTCTGGTCTGCGTATTATTGTGGATCAAGATCAAACCATGAGTAAACTGCAACGTTTAAGCCATCTGGCTCAAACTGACCTGAAACCAGTGTGGTCCAAAATCTCAGCCATTGATTTACGCTATAGAAATGGATTATCACTACAATGGAAAACAGGCACACCGCCTAAGATACTAAATGGTCAGTTTGTTGTAACGAGTGATGACACAAATGTTGCATCTGGAATAACAGCAAAGCCATAATGTTTGGCTTTAAAAATAACAGGCATTTTGCCATATTACACAACGAACGAATGGTAGTGAGTAATGAGTGAAGCTGTTCCCTCGATTGTTGCGATTGACATTGGGACGCATAAAGTTTCAGTTTTAATTGGTAAAGTTCACGCACCGGATAACATTCAAGTCATCGGGATGGCGACTGCACGCAACCGTGGCATGAATAAAGGAAAAATCGTCAGTCTCGATAAGGTCATTTCGGCAATTAAAAATGCAGTGGCTGAAGCAGAGAATATGGCGGAATGTCGTGTGCACACGGCATGGGTGTCAATTCCAACAACAGAATTACAAAGTTTTTATGCCTCTGGCCGAACGCCGATTGCCAAAGCCGACCACACCATCACCACCAATGAAGTGGTACGTGCCTTAGAGCTGGCCAAAGCCAGTCATGTCACGCCAGATTATTATTTGGCCAGTGCGGTGCCGTTAGGTTTTGAGCTCGACGACGAATCAGAGTGGGTACAAAATCCGATCAATATGTCGGCGCATAGCATGACCGGTCATTATCAGCTGATGATGATGCCGATCAGTATCATGCAGAATCTGGATCGAGCCATGAAAGGCGCCAACATTGGTGTTGAAAAGATGGTGGTGTCGTGTTTGGCGACTGCTGAAGCCAGCCTGCTCAAAGACGAAAAAGAATATGGTGTATGTTTGCTCGATATGGGTGCAGGTATTTCTAATCTTGCGGTATATTTAGACGGACGTTTAGCACTGGCACGTACTCTGCAGCGCGGTGGGGAAAATGTAACTCGTGACATTGCAGCAGTACTGCAAACCACCACGGAAGAAGCAGAACGTATTAAAATTCTGCATGGTTGCGTGGATTTGAGTGCGATCAAACCCGATCAGATGATTCAGGTACAAGCGATTGATGGGCCACAAACCATTAGTCGTATTGAGCTAGCAGAAATCATCATTGCACGCTATGAAGAGATTTTAGGTCAGGTTCGTGATGAACTTGAGCGTAGTGGTGCCATTCATGGTCTGTATCATGGTGTGGTTTTAACAGGTGATGCTTGTCAGATTGAAGGTATGGTGAGTCTGGCACGCCGTATACTGGGTGTTTCGGCACATTTAGGTAATCCGCCATTACAGGTGTATGCTGATGAACAGCATCAGGCGGCTATGCGTCGCTCGATGTATGCCACAGCTGCGGGCTTACTGATGTTTAGCCAAAGTGAACTGCAAGATACCGTTGAAGATTCTGAAGAGGTCGCCCAGCGTTCATTGTGGAATCGGGTTGCAAATGGTTGGAATACCTTAAATACCAAGTTGAAAGCCATCTTTTAAGGTGTATGTATTTTTGGACAATATTGTTGGGAAGTTGTAATAGAAAATTGTCGTACTTGACAAGGTCACTCTTGAGCAGCATCCTAAAAATGAAGTTTTATTAAAGATCAAGGCAGTATACGGGCTGAAGTGACTGCCAATATGAATTAGGGAACTCTACAGGTCATGGCCTCATTTGAATTTATAGAAGATGAACTAAGCGATAGCAACGGTCAAGCCCGTTTCACTGTGTTTGGTGTAGGTGGTGGTGGCGGAAATGCCGTACAGCACATGGTGCAATCCGACATCAAAGGTGTGAAATTTGTTTGTGCCAATACAGACAAGCAAGCTTTAGATAGCATGAATGCACCTTTTAAGATGCAGCTTGGTGAGCAAAGCACACGTGGTTTGGGGGCAGGTGCAAACCCAGAAGTGGGTCAGATTGCAGCAGAAGAAAGCCGCGAAATTATCCGCCAGCATTTAGAAGGCACCGATATGGTGTTTGTGACTGCCGGTATGGGCGGTGGAACCGGAACTGGTGCTGCGCCAGTTGTGGCCGAAATCGCACAAGAGATGGGCATCTTAACCGTTGGTGTAGTAACAACGCCATTTAACTTTGAAGGCCGCCGTCGTTTGCGTGCTGCCGAAAAAGGTATAGAAGCACTTGAGGCACATGTTGATTCATTGATTATTATTCCAAATCAGCGTTTGCTCAGTGTCTATGGCGACATCTCAATGCGTGATGCGTATAAAAAAGCAGATGATGTCTTGCTTAATGCGGTACGTAGTATCTTTGATTTAGTAGTCAATCGTGGTCACATCAACCTTGACTTCGCCGATTTGAAAACTGCCATGAGTACCCGTGGCTACGCCATGATGGGTGCTGGTTTAGGCCGTGGTGAAGATCGTGCGCGTCAGGCAGCTGAGCAAGCCATTCGCAGTCCGCTGCTCGATAATGTCAATATCATTAATGCCAAGGGTGTATTGATCAACATTACTGGTGGTGATGATATTACCTTGCGTGAAACCGAGATTATTACCGACGTGGTTAACCAGATTGTCGATCTTGATGAAGGCGAGATTTTCTACGGTACGGTATTTGACCCTGAAGCACGCGATGAATTACGTGTGACTGTGATTGCAACAGGGTTAACGCGTAATGCCTCTGAAGCAGAACCGCGTAAACGTCATGTTCAACATCATGTGAATGTACCAAGTGCACATACAACTGATGACGATGACGTACCAGCGATTAACAAGCGTCAGGGTGTTGAAGCGGCAGCTGCACCAAGCTCTTCACCACGCTCTTCACCGATGAGTATTCAGGATTATCTTAAAAATCAACAACGTAAATAATAACGTTATTGAGTTAACTAAAAGGTAGTGAGATTCACTACCTTTTTTATTTTTTATCAATAGCTAAATATGCTAACTTATATCGGTTTTTAGAGATAAAGTAAGCGTAGCATGTTGAAACAACGTACCCTCAAACGCGTGGTTAAGGCGAGTGGCATTGGTCTTCATAGTGGTCAGAAGGTCATGATCAATTTTTTGCCTCATGCAATTGACGGTGGCATTGTATTTCGCCGGATTGATTTAGATCCACCAGTCGACATTCACGCCGATGCTTTGCTCATTCAAGAAGCATTCATGTGTTCCAATCTGGTCATTGATAATGTCAAAGTGGGCACCATTGAGCATGTCATGAGTGCAATTGCAGGATTGGGAATAGATAACCTGATTATTGAAGTGTCTGCCTCGGAAGTCCCGATTATGGATGGTAGTGCAGGGCCGTTTATCTATTTATTGATGCAAGGTGAACTGTGTGAACAGGATGCCCCAAAAAAGTTTATAAAAATCTTAAAACCTGTTGAAGCCCTGATCAACGATAAAAAAGCCATTTTTACTCCGCACGATGGCTTTCAACTTAATTTTACCATTGATTTTGATCATCCAGCCTTTGCCAAAGAATACCAGTCAGCCACGATTGATTTTTCGACCGAAACGTTTGTATACGAGGTGAGTGAAGCACGTACATTTGGCTTCATGAAAGATTTGGATTACTTAAAAGCCAATAATCTTGCACTAGGCGCCAGTCTTGAAAATGCCATTGGTGTAGATGATACCGGTGTTGTGAATGAAGAAGGCTTGCGTTTTTCGGATGAGTTTGTACGCCATAAGATATTAGACGCCGTAGGGGACTTGTATTTGATGGGTCATCAGATTATTGCCAAGTTCGATGGCTACAAATCTGGTCATGCTTTAAATAACCAGTTACTTCGCAACGTACAAAGTGATCCAGCTAATTATAAAATTGTAACATTTGATGACGCACAGGATTGCCCAATTTCTTACGTAAACATCGGCTAAGTCATTGTCTCGCAGTTGTTATGTTATAGTGTAATTCTTTAAAGAGATAACTGCATCACAAATTTGACGCACCACGAGCCAGACCTAACGCTCGAGATTATTTTTTATTGCTTGCCAAACGTAGTAAAGCTTGGCTAAGCTTAGGGTCGCTCACCAAACCAGCAGCACCTTGTAACATATCTTGGGTTTCTGGTGGGAGAGAGGTAACTGACGGTGATGATGTTGGGGGAAGTTGCGATTTTGGTCGTAAACGCACTTGGAGTCGTTGCAGTTCGTGTAAGCCTTCTAGTTGAGCTAATTTCGTAATGTATTGTGTTTGAAGATAACCGAGCTGACTAATCATGGCCTGATTTTCGCCGGTGAGGGTCAAGACACCATATTGATAACAGACTACTTGCCATTTTTCAGGTTGCGGCAATAAGGGTTGAATTAATTTCGTAAGTTTTTGCCACTGTGCAACTTGCGTTGTAAGAAACGTTAAGTTTCCTGTTTTTATGTGTTTTCTTGTTTGTTGAAACACGTTTTTAGGTTCAGACATAGTCGTGACTCACTACAGGCAATGTCTCATCTTATACGCGTCATTCAATGGATATCAAGGAAGAGATCACGCAAGGAACTTTTAGTAAGAACAGTTTCACGAGGTTTTTTATGCATACGCGTCGAATTTTACTTGCTTTTTCTCTGGCAGCTTCTGCCGCATCAGTTGCTTTCGCTGATTACCAAACGATTGACCAGACAGATACATCATCCGACCGACTCGAACAGCTTTCCCGTACACTCAGTCAAGGTTCTTACACGCATCCAGACGATTTGGATATTCCCGGTAAGACACAGGTTTCAGTCACCTTACGAGAAAAAACAACTGAACTGAACAATCAAAGCATCGAAAAAAAGTACGGTAAATCCTCTTCTTCGCGTTATAGCGCCGCCTCAAATAACAGCCCTTACTCATGGTTAGTAACGCATCCATTGCCAGACATGGTGCGTGTCTCTTCGGAATTTGGTACACGAACTTTACTCGGCACCACACGCGCACATGAAGGAATTGATCTCTCTGCGCCAAGTGGTACACCGATCTATGCTTCTGGCCCGGGTATTGTGACCAAGGCGGGTTGGGGTACAGGTTATGGTCAATATGTCGAGATTAATCACGGCAACGGTTACCTCACACGCTATGCACATGCTTCACGCGTAATGGTACAGGTCGGTGACCGTGTAGGTGCGGGTGAGCACATTGCCAATGTTGGCTGTACAGGGCGCTGCACGGGACCACATTTACACTTTGAAGTGGTGAAAGACGGTCAGCGCAAGAATCCAGGTTCTTATCTTGCCATGTTGCCATAAGTTCTTTATATCCATCTGACTCCTGTTTTATTAAATCTTGCTTTACATAAATTCTTAACAATACACAAACCGCGCAAAAGTCGCGGTTTGTGTATTGTTAAGCCAAATTTGACTCTAACATCAAATTTCAAATACTCGTGTATAAAAAAACAGCTTTAATTGGCGTTTTTTTGTTATTTTGGGTTATAAAAAGTCAATCAGTATTTATTATCTAAATAATAGTGCCTATCTGTATTCACCTGCGGGGATAACTTGCATGGCGGTAAATATGATAAAAATACACCCTAGACAAAAGACTAAGGAAAAGGTGAACTATGGCGTTTTATGGTGATTCCGACGCACAAGAAACCCAAGAATGGCAAGATGCATTTGATTCGGTTTTACAGCACATGGGAACTGAACGTGCAGCTTTTTTATTGGAAAAGCTTTATCAACGCGCGATTGCGAAGCATGTTCCCATTCAACGCTTGAATACACCTTATCTCAATACAATTTCTGTGGATGAACAGCCTGCAATGCCGGGCGATCAAGACATGGAACGCCGTATTCGTGCATTGATCCGTTGGAACGCGTTGGCCATGGTACTACGTGCCAACAAAACAGGCGACGACTTAGGTGGTCACTTGGCCAGCTTTGCATCTTCAGCAACGCTTTACGACGTTGGATTTAACCACTTCTTCCGTGCCAACAGCGACAGCTTTGGCGGCGACATGATCTACTATCAAGGTCACTGTGCACCTGGTATTTATGCGCGTTCTTTTCTTGAAGGCCGTTTGACAGAAGACCAACTCAATAATTTCCGCCGTGAAGTAAATGGCAATGGTCTATCAAGCTATCCACATCCGTACTTAATGCCAGATTACTGGCAGTTCCCAACCGTATCGATGGGCTTGGGTCCAATCATGTCGATTTATCAAGCACATATTCAAAAGTACTTGATGAACCGTCGTCTGATCAAAGAAGAAGACCGTAAAGTCTGGGCATATCTCGGCGATGGCGAGATGGATGAGCCAGAAAGTACTGGTGCAATTTCACTGGCAGGTCGTGAGAAACTCGACAACCTGATCTGGGTAGTCAACTGTAACTTACAGCGTCTTGATGGCCCTGTACGTGGTAACGGTAAAATTATTCAAGAGCTTGAATCATTGTTCCGCGGTGCCGGATGGCGCGTGATCAAAGTGGTTTGGGGCCGTCATTGGGATCCACTTTTGGCCAAAGACACCTCAGGTGCACTTAAAGCAATTATGGATGAAGCAGTTGATGGTGACTACCAACGCTACCAAGTAAAAGGTGGTGCTTACACCCGTGCGCACTTCTTTGGTAAATATCCAGAAGCTGAAGAGCTGGTGAAAAACTTAAGCGATGAAGATATCGACAATCTGAATCGTGGTGGTCACGATCCGTACAAAGTATACGCAGCTTATGCTGAGGCAATGAAGAGCACTGGTCAGCCAACCGTTATTCTGGCAAAAACTGTGAAAGGTTACGGTTTGTCTGACGAAATTGAAGCGGTCAACAAAACGCACCAAATCAAGAAAATGCATGTTGACTCACTCAAATATGTACGTAACCGTTTTAACTTGCCATTTAACGATGAGCAATTAGAAGATCTGCCGTTCTATCGTCCTGCGGAAAACTCGCCAGAACTTAAATACATGAAAGCGCGTCGTGAGGCTTTAGGTGGTTATCTGCCTGCACGTCGTAAAGAAAGCGAATCTTTGGCGATTCCTGAAATTTCAGTATTTGACAGTGTGTTGAGCGGTAGCAACGGTAAAGAACAATCGACCACCATGGTGATGGTGCGTTTGATCGCGTCGTTGTTAAAAGAAAAAGCGATTAAAGATCGCGTAGTGCCAATCGTGCCAGATGAAGCACGTACCTTCGGTCTTGAAGGGATGTTCCGCCAGTTGGGTATTTATGCTGCTCATGGTCAGAAATATACCCCAGAAGACAATGAACAGCTCATGAACTACCGTGAAGCAAAAGACGGTCACATGTTGCAAGAAGGCATCAACGAAGCGGGTGCGATGAGTGCATGGGCCGCGTTGGCAACCAGTTATTCAACCAATAACTTGCCAATGATTCCGATGTACATGTATTACTCAATGTTTGGTTTCCAGCGTATCGGTGATATTGCATGGGCAGCAGGCGATGCACAGGCACAAGGTTTCTTGTTGGGCGCGACCGCTGGCCGTACGACGCTAAACGGTGAAGGCTTACAGCACCAAGATGGTCACTCGCATATCCTTGCAGGAACGATTCCAAACTGTATTTCTTATGATCCATGTTTCGGTTATGAGCTTGCAGTGGTCGTACATGATGGCTTGAAGCGCATGTATGTCAATCAAGAGCGTGTATTCTATTACCTAACGCTCATGAACGAAAACTACGAGCATCCAGAAATGCCAAAAGGCGCTGAAGAAGGCATCAAACGTGGTATGTACCTGTTTGAAAAAGATGAAAAAGCCACTGTTCAGTTACTTGGTTCTGGCGTGATCTTACGTGAAGTCATCAAAGCGGCGAAAATCTTGCGTGAAGAATATCAAATTCACTCAAATATCTGGAGTGTTACCAGCTTCAACGAGTTGGCGCGCGACGGTATGGCCTGTGATGAATACAACCGCTTGCATCCGCTAACCGAAGAAACCAAAGAATCTTGGGTATCTCAGCAGCTTCGTGGTACAGACGGTATCGTGGTATCGGCAACGGATCATATGCGTGCTTATAGCGAACAGATTCGTGCCTACCTCCCAGACAACCGTCCATACGTGACTTTGGGTACCGATGGTTATGGCCGTTCAGATACGCGTGCCAACCTACGTAGCTACTTCGGTGTCGATGCAGCTCACATTGTGGTGGCAACACTGAAAAAACTGGCTGATGAAGGTGAAGTAGAAAACCGTCTGGTGAAAGATGCGATTTCAAGCTTCGAACTCGAAACAGACCGTCCAGTTGCATGGGCGCCACAGACGCATCCAGAGGTTCATCCTGTGGCAGCGTATGAAGAACACTCAGGTGAGGGGAACTAAGACATGCAAGTGAAAACACCTGATATTGGCGTAGATAAAGCAACGGTTGCTGAAATCTTGGTAAAGGTTGGTGACACGATTTCTGAAAACGACAGCCTGATCTTGCTCGAATCGGACAAAGCATCGGTTGAAGTACCAAGTACAGCAGCTGGTGTGGTCAAACGTATTTTGGTTAGCCTTGGTGATGAAGTCACTGAAGGTACAGACTTGGTTGAGCTTGAAAGTGAGGGTGCAATGGCAGAACCTGCCGCTGCGCCAGCACCAGAAGAAAAACCAGTTGCACAAGAAGCAGCACCTGCACAAGAAGCACCAGCTGCACAGCCTGCTGCTGGCGGTGCAACTCAGGAAATTGAGGTTCAGGTTCCTGACATTGGTGTAGAAAAAGCAACAGTTGCCGAGATTTTGGTGAAAGTTGGCGACGAGATTGCCGAAAATGACAGTCTAGTTTTGCTTGAATCGGACAAAGCGTCGGTTGAAGTGCCAAGTACAGCAACAGGTACTGTGGTGTCTATTGCGATCAAAGAAGGCGACACGGTTCAAGAAGGTGTTGTGCTGCTTAAGCTTAAAACAGCGGGCGGTGCATCTGCTGCGCCTGAACAAGCACCTGCTGCATCAAGCACTAATGCACCTGCCAAAGAATCTGCGGCAGAAACGGCACAACCTGCTACTGAATCAAACGCACCTGCGGGTGATGTTGAGGTCAATGTTCCAGATTTAGGTGTGGACAAGGCTGCAGTGGCTGAGATTTTGGTCAAAGTGGGCGACAAAATCACCAAAGACGAAAGTATCGTGGTGGTTGAATCGGACAAGGCAACAGTTGAAGTTCCAAGTTCGGTTTCAGGCGTGGTTAAAGCCGTGCATGTTCAAGCCGGACAAGATGTTCAAGAAGGCGTACTGCTGATTACAGTTGAAGCCGAAGGCGCAGCGCCAAGTGCACCGAAAGCAGCACCAGCAAAAGCTGAAGCAGCACCTGCATCAGCGGCACCAAAAGCAGCGCCTACACCTGCTGCCAAAGCTGATCATGCAGCGCCACAGGCAAGCCAAGACAGCAAATTGACCAAAGAGCAAGAAGCTGAAAATGCCAAAGTCTATGCTGGTCCAGCTGTACGTAAACTCGCCCGTGAATTGGGTGTGGTGTTGGCACAGGTCAAAAATTCTGGTGAGCATGGTCGTCTGATTAAAGAAGACATTTATGCATACGTGAAGCAGCGCTTAACTGCACCAGTTGCTGCGCCAAAAGCAGCAGTGGCTGCAGTGGCATCAGGCTTGCCGTCATTGCCAGATTTCAGCGCATTTGGTGGCGTTGAAGAAAAAGCACTGACGCGTTTACAGCAAGTTTCGATTCCGCAATTGTCGCTCAATAACTTTATTCCGCAAGTGACTCAGTTTGATCATGCGGATATTACTGAGCTTGAAGCATGGCGCAATGACTTGAAGGGTAACTTCAAGAAAGAAGGCATCAGCCTGACCATCATGGCGTTTATCATCAAGGCTGTGGCACACCTGCTCAAAGAAGAGCGTGAGTTTGCTGGTCATTTGTCTGACGATGGTAAATCAGTACTGCTTCGCAACGAAATCCATATGGGGATTGCTGTTGCAACGCCAGACGGTTTGACTGTACCGGTACTACGTAACCCAGATCAGAAATCGATTAAGCAGATCGCGGTTGAGCTAGGTGTAATTGGTCAAAAGGCACGTGATAAGAAATTATCACCAAAAGACTTGCAAGGTGCCAATTTCACCATTTCAAGCTTGGGCGCGATTGGCGGAACAGCCTTTACACCGTTAGTGAACTGGCCACAAGTGGCGATTTTAGGTATTTCACCTGCTGCGATGCAGCCAGTATGGAATGGCAAAGATTTTGAGCCTCGCTTGATGTTACCGTTGTCATTGTCGTATGACCACCGTGTGATTAATGGTGCCGATGCAGCGCGTTTTACCAACAAGCTGACCAAATTGTTGCAAGATATCCGCAGCTTACTGATCTAAGTCATCGTTTATTTAAAAACCCTGCTTCGGCAGGGTTTTTTGATTTAAAGTGGTTGAATATGTGTTTCAGATCAAAGCAAATTGAAACTAGGCGATCAAACAGGTATAATCAATTCACTTCATTGGGGAGTAGCCTCTATTTACGCAATGTAAATAGGTGATGATCAACATAATTGTTCCACAGAACATGGTCATCATAGCTTAAACGCATACGTGTGTTTCCGAGTTGGCAAGACCTTTGGTTTATCGTTCTGCACATTTGGCTAGCAGGGGCGGTAAGTCATCGGTACGTTATGCTAGCCAGAGAACAGATATGCAAGAATTCCTGATTTCGACTTCTGTTGTTGCCCTTGCTGAAATGGGCGACAAAACCCAGCTCCTTGCGCTTTTACTCGCAGCCCGGTTCCGCAAACCTGTTCCTATCTTAATCGCGATTTTATTGGCGACCACCATTAACCATGGTTTATCTGCGGTATTAGGACAGTGGCTGACGACCGTCTTAAATCCTACCGTTATGGTGTGGGTATTGGCCATTGGCTTTATTGCAATGGCGCTGTGGATGCTGGTGCCAGACAAGCTCGATGACGAAACCGATAGCATCAATAAATGGCAACGCTTTGGGGTATTTGGCGCCACCTTTATTTTATTTTTCTTGGCAGAAATTGGCGATAAAACCCAGATCGCGACCGTTGCACTGGCAGCACGTTTTGACAGTGTGTTTTGGGTAATGCTCGGGACCACTGTCGGCATGATGATTGCCAATGCACCAGCGGTATTTATTGGCAACAAAATGGCCGATCGTTTACCTATTTCGCTCATTCACAAGATTGGCGCGGCTATTTTCTTAGTGGTGGGTGTATCTACACTGGTACAGCATTACTTCTTTTAAATTGCTATAAAAAATCAAGTCGACCTAAAAACGCGCAATCTCATGCGCGTTTTTTTCAAAAAGTCGTATCAGAAAAAATCGGATCATGTTTATTTTGCGCTAAAATAAATCATGAGTGAGCAGCGAAACTTACTCAAGCCTCATATAAAAAAATTCTTCAAGCATCAGAAATCTGTAGTGAACGCAGGAAAAAGGATTCATGTATGCCATTACTAAATGAGCGTCAGTGTGTAATTGCCAGTTATCTGATCATGACCATCAGTTTACTCATGATTTTACCGCTACATCTGTTGCCTGGGCTTTTGTCGGGTTTACTGGTTTACGCGTTGGTCACCAGTTTAAGTCCCTATGTCGAGCGCTTTTCCAATCGAAAGTATGGCCGTGTAACGGTGGTGGCATTATTTAGTGTGGTGATTATCAGTCTGTTGGTACTGCTCATGGTGAGTTTAAGTGCCTATGTGGTGCATGATTTACGCGGCGGTGGGCTGGCTGAGGTCAATGCCAATCTGGATGCCTTGCTCAAAAAATTTCAAAGTGAAGTGGGCGGGTATTTTCCTGGATTTGTACCTGAAAGTATCGATGAGATGAAAGATACTTTGCTGCGCTTATCCAAAGAGCATCTGATCACGTTGCAACATGCCGGAACCGATGTATTGCATGGTTTTGTCACCATGATTGTCGGCATGATCTTAGGTGCCTTGATTTCACTACATCCGAATCAAGACGAAAAAGACATGCCAATGTTTCGGCGCGTTTTTCTGCAGCGCTTAGATACGTTATACCGTGCCTTCAAGAATATCGTCTTTGCGCAGGTCAAAATTTCTCTGATCAATACGATTTTATCGGGACTGTTTATTTTCATTGCCTTACCGCTGATGGGAATGCATTTGCCTTTTGGAAAAACCTTGGTGATTTTAACCTTTGTATTTGGCCTGTTGCCCGTGATTGGTAACTTAATGTCCAATACCTTGATTGTTTTATCCGCCATGAGCGTGTCTTTTACTACGGCGGCCATTGCCCTGTTGTATCTGGTTCTGATTCATAAACTGGAATACTTCTTAAATGCCGATATTATTGGTCAGCGAATTAATGCCAAGGCGTGGGAGCTATTAATTGCGATGCTGGTATTTCAGGCCGTTTTTGGGCTGATTGGCTTGGTGGCTGCACCGATTTACTATGCATACTTTAAAAGTGAAATGAAAAAAGCGGAATTAATTTAATTATTTCAGCGCCTTCTGGGCGCTGATTGATGTAACAAGTGTTAGAATTTAAAAATTAGCGCAAGAAAAAATGAAATTTAAGCGCAAATTTGTTTATAATAGCTCACGGAAATTACCAGTGAGATTGTTATGCTGACCATCGTTCAAGAAGCGTTAACCTTCGATGATGTCTTATTACTCCCTGCCTATTCTACAGTTCTCCCAAAAGATGTCTCCTTAAAGACACGTTTGACTCGCGGCATTCAACTAAATATTCCACTCGTTTCGGCTGCAATGGATACCGTGACTGAATCACGTATGGCCATTGCAATGGCGCAAAACGGTGGTATCGGTATTTTGCACAAAAACATGGACATTGCAGCTCAAGCAGCTGAAGTTCGTCGTGTCAAAAAATTCGAAGCCGGTATGGTCAAAGATCCGATTACTGTAACCCCTCAAACCACCGTACGTGAATTGATTGCCATTACGCAAGCCAATAACATTAGTGGTGTGCCTGTGGTACAGGACGGCAAGGTTGTGGGTATTGTGACCGGTCGAGATACACGTTTTGAAACCAATCTTGAGCAACCTGTTAGCAATATTATGACCCCTCAAGATCGTTTAGTGACGGTGAAAGAAGGTGCGTCAAAAGAAAGTATTCAAGCGTTGCTTCAAAAGCATCGTATCGAAAAAGTCTTGGTTGTTGATGATCATCATGCCTTAAAAGGTCTGATCACCGTAACCGATTTTCGTAAAGCCGAGCTTTATCCAAACAGCTGTAAAGATGATTTAGGTCGTTTACGTGTTGGCGCAGCAGTCGGCACAGGTGCTGAAACCCCTGCACGTGTTGAAGCACTGGTCGATGCTGGTGCAGATGTGATTGTGGTCGATACCGCACACGGTCACTCAGCCGGTGTGATTGAGCGTGTACGTTGGGTGAAGCAGAACTATCCGCAAGTACAAGTGATTGGCGGCAACATCGCAACTGCAGATGCAGCCTTGGCATTGCTTGATGCGGGTGCAGATGCGGTCAAAGTTGGTATTGGTCCAGGTTCGATCTGTACCACGCGTATTGTTGCAGGTATTGGTGTACCTCAAATTTCTGCGATTGACAACGTGGCACGTGCCCTCAAAGGTGAAATTCCATTGATCGCAGACGGCGGTATTCGCTTCTCTGGTGATATGGCGAAAGCGATTGCGGCTGGTGCAAGCACCATTATGGTCGGATCTTTGATGGCAGGTACCGAAGAGGCGCCAGGTGAAGTTGAATTGTTCCAAGGTCGCTATTACAAAGCGTATCGTGGTATGGGTTCATTGGGTGCGATGTCGGGTGTGAGTGGTTCATCAGACCGTTATTTCCAAGACGCGAAAGCGGGTGTGGAAAAGTTGGTGCCGGAAGGGATTGAAGGTCGTGTGCCTTACAAGGGGCCAATGAGCGCGATTGTACATCAGATGATGGGCGGCCTACGTTCATCTATGGGTTATACAGGCTCTGCCGACATCGAAGCGATGCACCAAAATACCCAGTTTGTGAAAATCACAGCAGCAGGTATGCAAGAGTCACACGTTCACGATGTGACGATTACGAAGGAAGCACCGAACTACCGTATTGGTTAATTACCACTTACGGACCTCAGTGAAAAACGCCGTCAGTCCACTGACGGCGTTTTTGATTTGGTGTAAAGTAAACACATGGATGGTGGCGTCACCATAAAATGAAAAGTGAGTCAAAAATGAGTTATTTTGGAACCGATGGCATTCGTGGAAAATTCGGTGTAACGCCGATCACACCTGAATTTGCACTAAAGTTAGGGTTTGCCGCTGGAAAAGTATTAAAACGAACAAGTCCAATTCATAAACCCATTGTTGTTTTAGGTAAAGATACCCGTTTATCTGGCTATATTTTAGAGTCTGCTTTACAGGCCGGTTTAAACGCCGCAGGTGTTTATGTCCACCTACTCGGGCCGTTACCGACGCCTGCTATTGCACATCTCACACGTGCCTTACATGCCGATGCCGGTATTGTGATTTCCGCATCGCACAATCCTTATTTCGATAACGGTATTAAATTCTTTTCAGGTGAAGGCAAAAAACTGCCTGATGATTTACAAGATGCGATCAATCAGGAGCTTGAGCATGAGCTTTTGATTGAAGATACCGCCAATTTAGGTAAAAGTGTCCGTGTGAAGGATGCTAATGGTCGCTATATCGAGTTTTGTAAATCTACCTTTCCCTATCATTTCGACTTACGCAGTTTGACCATTGTGGTGGATTGTGCCAATGGTGCTGCCTACAATGTCGGGCCATCGGTGTTTCGTGAACTCGGTGCAAAAGTGATTGCGCTGTATAACGATCCGACGGGTATGAACATCAATGAACATTGTGGTTCGACCCATCCAGAAAACTTACAAAAGGCCGTGGTGCATTATAAAGCAGATTTAGGTATTGCCTTTGATGGCGATGCTGATCGCGTGATTTTAGTGGATAAATTCGGACAATTGGTCGATGGCGATCATATTCTGTATATTCTGGCGACCCAGGCCAGAAAGAAACCGGCAGGTATCGTCGGGACAGTGATGAGCAATATGGCGCTCGAGTTAGCACTGGCCAAAGCCGAAGTGCCATTTGTGCGTGCCAAAGTTGGTGACCGCTATGTGCTTCAGGCGCTTGAAGAAAATGAATGGGTGATTGGTGGTGAGCCATCTGGTCATATCTTGACACTCGACAAGAGCACCACGGGTGATGCCATTATTGCTGCCTTGCAAGTGTTGACTGTTATGGTTGAAAAAGGCAAAGCCTTGCATGAGCTTGTGGCTGGTTTTGAGCTGTTCCCACAGGTATTGGTCAATGTACGTCTGGATCAAATGATCGATCCGTATGCTATTCCTGAACTGGCACAGGAGTTTAATCAGGCCGAAGCACAACTTAAAGGACGTGGACGTTTACTGATTCGAAAATCAGGAACCGAACCTGTGATTCGTGTGATGGTGGAAGGCGATAACGAAGAAGAAGTGACGACCCTAGCGCATCGTTTAGCAGACTGCGTCCGTGAACATGCTGCTGCATAAGAGAGATTCAGATGACAGATACCATTAAAGATCTGAGTGAGCTGCGTTTAAGCTACGAAAAAGGGCAGTTAGATGAGGGTCAAGTGGATCCAAATCCACATGGCCAGTTTTTACAGTGGTTTAACCATGCCTTGCAAGAGAATTTTCTTGAACCCTATGCTATGTCACTGGCGACGTGTAACCGTGCTGGTCGGCCGCACGTTCGAACGGTTTTACTCCGTGGTGCGACTGAACAGGGGTATGACTTTTATACCAACTACGATAGCCAAAAAGGGCTTGATTTGGCCGAATCAGCCTTTGCTGAATTACTGTTTTACTGGCCGAGTCTTGAGCGCCAGATCCGTGTCAGTGGCAGTGTGGTCAAGATTCCAGAGGCTGAGTCGACGGCGTATTATCATAAACGCCCACGCGATAGCCAGATTGCAGCACATTTAAGTACGCCGCAAAGCGGGGTGATTGCAAGCCGTGAATTGCTTGAACAGCGCTTTAAGGCATTTCATGAGCAGGTGCAAGATCAGGCCGAGATTGAAAAGCCAGCCTTCTGGGGCGGTTATCGGGTACAGCCAGATCACTATGAGTTCTGGCAGGGTCGACGTAATCGGATGCACGATCGAATCAGCTATGACAAGCATGATGATCAATGGATCATGCAACGATTAATGCCTTAATGAACTTCGTTCAGATCAAGCAGCGCCCTTTACTCACGCCGCCAGAATCTTTTCAGGCGGTGCCTGAATTTCTTGCACAGATTTTGGCGCGACGCGGTGTGCAGTCCGAACAGGAACTGGATTTAAAGTTACGGCATTTGCTCAAGCCAGAACTCAAAGATTTGGCCACTGCAACAGCGTTGATCGATGCAGCGATTGATCGGCATGAGCATATTGTGATTGTGGGCGATTACGATGCAGACGGTGCGACCAGCACGGCATTGATGTGTTTGGTGCTCAAAGCGTTGGGCGCCCATGTCGATTATATCGTACCGGATCGTTTTAAATACGGTTATGGGCTGACGCCTGCAATTGCAGAACTGGCCGAAACCACTTTCGCACCAGATTTACTGATTACTGTAGACAACGGAATATCCAGTCATGCTGGAGTAGCGCGCGCGCAGGCATTAGGCATGCAGGTGATTATTACCGATCATCACCTCACCACCAAACAGCCACCCGATGCCGAAGCGGTGGTCAATCCCAATCAGCTTGAGTGTGCCTTTCCAAGTAAAGCCTTGGCCGGTGTGGGCGTGGCGTTTTATTTACTTGCGCATTTGTGTACTTTACGTCAGCAGCAACAAAAATCGAGCTGCAAAATCAGTCAATATCTGGATTTGGTGGCGCTGGGCACGTATGCCGATGTCGCGACGCTAGATTACAACAACCGGATTTTGGTCGATGCAGGACTCAAGCGTATTCAGCAACAGCAGTGTCGGCCGGGTATTTTAGCCTTGCTCGAGATTGCCAAGCGTGACGCTGCAACGCTTAAAGCACAGGATTTAGGTTTTGTGCTTGGGCCTCGTATCAATGCTGCTGGTCGGATGGACAGTATGAATATTGGAATTGAATGCCTGATGGCGCCAGATTTCAAAACGGCTTATCCAATTGCAGAGCAACTTAATCGGCTAAATCTAGAGCGCCGTCAAGTCGAAACTGAAATGAAACAGCAGGCACTGGGCTATCTGGAAACACTTCAACTCAATGAAACACAAATTCCACCAGCGCTGGTGTTGTTCGAAGAGAGTTGGCATCAAGGCGTGATTGGTATTGTTGCAGGGCGTTTAAAAGAGCAGTTTCATCGACCAACCATTGTGTTTGCACCCGATACCGATGGCGAGCACATCAAGGGCTCTGCACGTTCCATTGATGGTATTCACATTCGCGATACCATTGAGCAGGTGGCTGAGCAATATCCGCATTTGGTCAGTCATTTTGGTGGACATGCGGCGGCGGCGGGTTTAACGCTGAAAAAACATTATTTCGATGAGTTTAAACGTATTTTTACCCAGTATGTTGCTCAAATGGATGAATCTTTACTGGACGCGGTACTCTGGACAGATGGCGTTTTACCGATGTCTGCACACCAGCTCGATACTTTAAACTGGATTGAGCGTTTAGGCCCATGGGGACAAAAATTTCCTTACCCACAGTTTGAAGGCCGCTTTCAGGTGCTCGATTATCGCTGGCTCAAAGAACTTCATTTAAAGCTAAAGCTCTCGCTGGATCAGTACGGAACCGTAGATGCGATTGCATTTAATGCGGCACATCAATTCGAATTTGATCCGAGTATACCGTATGTCAATTTGGTCTATGAGTTAGATCGAAACGAATTTAACGGCAGTGTGAATTTGCAGCTTCGTATCCTACATTTAGATCAGACATAAAAAAACTGCTCCGAGGAGCAGTTTTTTTATAAGTCTAAACCGATTGCTTAGAAGCGATACGCTGCACGAACGCCATAGGTATTGTAGTTGTCGCCAAAACCAACACGACCTTCTACACTCACTTGCTGACTTAAGAATTTCTTGGCATTGATGCCCCATTCATCTTTGTCTAGTGTGTCATCATTATAATAATCTACACCTACACTAAGTGTTTTATCGAGATAGTAGTCGCCGCGTACGCTAAATTCGTCAAGATCACCAAAGCCGCCGTAGGCTTCAAGGTTTACGTCATGTTGACCAACTTGAGTGACATATTTGGCACGAATCGTTGGGTCTGCACCATCGTTTCCGCCTTTGACATCATAACCTTTAACACCCAACGCCACTAACAAACCAGGTGCTGGCAAATAACCCACTTCAGCGCCATATGTTGTTTTCTTACGTTCAGCATTAATATTGTCGTATTCAAGTTCTTGACGTGCCACATTACCGCTTACATAAAAATCGGTATTCGGGACGTAGTATTCAGCGCCTACACCGTATTGGGTATCTTTGGTGCCGCTGTTGTCGCCATATTTAACTTGTGCGCTTACATTACTTGCGCGGTCTAAAAACGCAGCTTCAGCCAGTGGAGAATTACGCGTTTGAACAGGATTAAAATAGTAGGTGCCATCTACACCAAATTTAGTTACGCTGCTGCTGTTGTCCGGGTCTAGGTAATCAAGTGATCCGCCTACCTCAGCTTGGTATGCATGCGCAGTGCCAACCAACGCGAGTGAAGATAAGAGTGCCGATGCCAGTGTTAACTTTTTCATGGAAAATCTCCCCTCCAAAAAATAATAATTAATGTTTTGTTACAACTTTCAGTCTAGTGAAAAATTTTAGTGCGTCAATTAGGCCAACGTAACCGAACGGTAATAATGTGGAATTCGTGTAATTAAATATTTTTAAGTTTTTGATATTCTATAATAAATATAAAATGTTTTGTTTTATTAAAAGCTAGAGGGTTTTGTGAAGTTATCACGAATATGCACAATTAATCATCAATATTGTGACCAATTGTATTTAAAACGCACCAGTTTAGACCTCCACAATGAAGATTAGATTAATGTTGTAAAAACAAATTCATAACGCCTTATAGGGGTTAGATTTCAAACAAATTGGGGTTTTTTTATAGGACTAAAACGCAGTTTTTCTCTCTCGAAGCGGGCTGTGTTAAACTAGACAACGAAATAAATGAATGTAATGTGGGAATTGTGGCGTGGAAATTAATCCGTATTTGAACCAATTAAAAGATTTAACCGAACGTAGTCAAACACTACGGGGGTATCTTTGACTACGATCTAAAAAAAGAACGTCTAGAAGAAGTTTTACGCGAGCTTGAAGATCCGGCGATCTGGAACGACCAAAGCCGTGCTCAAGCCATGGCCAAAGAAAAAGGTGAGCTTGAAAACGTTCTAAACGTTTTAGATGGGCTTGCCAATCAGCTCGACGATGCTAAAGCAATGCTGGATCTTGCCGTTGAAGCCGATGACGAAAGCCTGCTCGAAGATGTTGATGCAGAGCTTGTGGCGGCAGAAGAAGCCTTGGCCAAGCTCGAATTTCGCCGGATGTTTAGCAATCCGATGGACCCGAACCCATGTTATGTCGAGATTCAGGCAGGTTCGGGTGGTACCGAGGCACAAGACTGGGCTTCCATGTTACTGCGTATGTACATGCGCTGGATCGAGCGTCATGGCTTTAAAGCTGAATTGATGGAAGAATCAGATGGTGATGTAGCGGGCATTAAGTCGGCCACTATCCGAGTCGAAGGCGAGTACGCATATGGCTGGTTACGTACCGAGTCTGGTGTACATCGTCTGGTGCGTAAGTCGCCATTTGACAGTGGCAACCGTCGTCATACCTCGTTTAGTGCTGTATTCGTTTCACCTGAAATTGATGACAATATTGAAATTGAAATCAATCCGGCCGATGTACGTACCGATACATACCGTGCATCGGGTGCCGGTGGACAGCACATTAACAAAACCGATTCTGCCGTGCGTTTGACTCACGCGCCGACAGGGATTGTGGTGGCTTGTCAGAACCAGCGTTCTCAGCATGCGAACCGTGACCATGCATGGAAACAGTTACGTGCAAAATTGTACGAACTTGAAATGCAAAAGCGTAATGAAGCTGCGCAAGCCCTTGAAGACTCGAAGTCTGATATCGGCTGGGGTAGCCAGATTCGCTCCTATGTACTGGATGACTCACGTATTAAAGACTTGCGTACTGGTGTCGAAAATTCAAATACAGGTGCTGTACTCGACGGCGATCTGGATAAATTTATCGAAGCCAGTTTGAAACAAGGCTTGTAATTGTAAACATCCGCAAAGCGTGTTTACCTGTGCTTACAATATATCTATGAAAATCGATATTAATATTTATAAAAATAGATATTAATATCGTAATTATGCGATACAATTTAAAGTATGGTGTTGAACAACGCTTTGCGCCCTAATCTTTGAGCTTTGCTTATGGATACCGATGTAATTTTTAAAGCCCTCGCCAATCCGACTCGTCGTCAGATTTTGGAATGGCTCAAGCATCCAACAAAATACTGGGCCGCAGAAGAATGCGGCAATTTTGAGCGGGGTGTTTGTGCCGGGCAAATTGAGCGATTAGGCAATGTGTCACAATCGACCATGTCTAATCATTTGTCTGTTTTACAACAGGCAGGTCTCATTACGGTAGAGAAATATGGCCAGTGGTCTTATTTTTCGCGCAACGAAGCGTTGATTCAGCAATATCTCGATCATTTAAAAGAAACGCTTTAATCGAGCGTAAGCTGAGGTTGTGATGGCTGAACTAAGTTCTCCGTTAAAAGTTGGTGATTTTGAATTAAAAAACCGTTTGGTGATGGCGCCGCTGACTCGCTCGCGCAGTGGGGAAAGCCGAGTGCCAAATGCGCTGATGAAAGAGTATTATCAGCAGCGTGCCAATGCAGGTCTGATCTTGACGGAAGCCACGGTGATTTCTCCTAAAGCCGTCGGTTATGAAGATACACCGGGACTTTGGACAGAAGAACAAGCACATGCTTGGCAACCCATTATTCAGGCGGTTCATGCACAAGGCGCCAAAATTGTGGCGCAGCTTTGGCATGTGGGCCGGATCTCAGATCCTCAGCTGCTTGATGGGGATCTCCCGGTTGCACCGAGCGCGATTCAGCCAGAAGGACATGTCAGCCTATTGCGTCCGAAACGTCCTTATGTGACACCGCGCGCATTATCGCTCGAAGAAATTGATGAGATTGTTCAACAGTACCGACATGCGGCTGAAATGGCCAAACTGGCTGGTTTTGATGGCGTAGAATTACATGCTGCCAATGGTTATTTAGTCGATCAGTTCTTGCAATCGCAAACCAATCAGCGTGATGATCAATACGGTGGTTCACTCGAAAATCGTGCACGTTTACTGTTGCAGATTGTCGATGAATTCATTGCAGTTTGGGGTGCTGGACGTGTTGGTGTACATATTGCCCCTCGCGGTGATTCGCACGATATGGGCGATGCCAACCCACTTGAAACCTTCGGTTATGTTATGCGTCAGCTCAGTGAGCGAGAAATTGCTTTTGTATTTTCGCGTGAATATGAAGCCGCAGACAGCATCGGGCCTGAATTGCGTAAACAATTTAGTGGTGTATGGATTGCCAATGAAAGCCTAACGCCAGATTCTGCGCGTCGTATATTGGCCAATGCCGATGCCGATGCCGTATCTTTTGGTAAAGCGTATATCGCGAATCCTGATTTGTACACGCGACTGATCAACCATGCACCGCTGAATGATGTCAATCCAGAAACTTTGTATGCCAAAGGTGCAGAAGGTTATACCGACTATCCTACGCTACGTGAATTGACGCTTGACGCCTAAATTTGCGTGAGTTAATCAGAGCGCCATACATTAACAAATGTATGGCGCTCTGCTATATTCTGCCCATCGAATATGTATTGAGACAGATGTATTGGCGACTCCATTGTGGTACAACGCGGCCTTGGTTTTACTCAAACCTTTGTACCGTTGGCGAATCCGTAAACGTGCCCAGAGTGACGCAGCATACCAGCAAGAATGTTGTGAACGTTTTGGTCCATTTCAGCCTCCTCAACATCGTCATGCCATCTGGTTTCATGCAGTCTCAGTCGGTGAGACCAATGCAGCACAGCCACTCATCGAACATTATCTTCAAGCGGGTCATCCGGTGTTGGTCACCAATACCACCAAAACGGGTCAAGCACGTGCCAAGACGCTTTTTTTAAAACCGCCCTATCAGGATCGTTTTCAAGCAGTTTATCTACCAGTCGATCAGGTGCATTTACTGCGTGAATTTTTTGCGCGTTATCAGCCTAAAATACTAATCTTGGTCGAAACTGAGCTGTGGCCCAATTTGATTGATCAGGCCGCACAACATGGAGTCGCCCGAGTCTTAATCAATGCGCGCCTGTCGGAAAAATCCGCACGGGGTTATGCCCGTGTGGCGGGTCTTACCCGAGGGATGTTGAACAATCTGAGCGCATTATTGGCGCAAGACCAGAATACTCAGCAGCGTTATATTGCGTTGGGCCTAGCCGCAGATAAATCCCAAGTGGTGGGAAATATCAAATTTGATATTCATGCACCCGAAGCGGTAGGGTTGCAAGCGGCATCTCTAGTGCAGCAGTGGCAACTCGGCACACGTAAAATAATGGTGCTTGCCAGTACTCATGCACCCGAAGAACAGCAGCTTTTGACTGCCCTTAAAACGCATCTAAATCATGATCCTGCGCTACTTTGTATTGTAGTGCCACGCCATCCCGAACGTTTTGATGAGGTTTTTCGTGTGAGTCAGGATCTAGGCTTAAATACCTCACGGCGCAGTCTTGCCGAATCTATCATGCCCGAGACGCAGGTTTATCTGGCCGATAGTATGGGAGAGTTGTGGTTGTGGTATGCACTGGCACAGGTTGCTTTTGTTGGGGGATCACTCAATACGCCCGGCGGTGGTCATAATATTTTAGAACCTATGGCACTGGATTGTCCGGTGGTGATTGGGCCACGTTATTTCAATTTTCAAACCATTGTAGATGAGTTTGTCGAGGCAGCAGCGATTGATGTTGCTCCAGATGCGCTTCAGGCAGTCGAGTATTTACTCAGCTATGCCAACGCATCTGCGCAAGCCGCGGCACGTGCTCAACATGCGCAAACCATTTTAGCCCGTAATCAGGGAGCACTGGATCGCCATATTACGCTGCTCGATGGATATATCACATGAATCTGGTCTTGATTCCACCACAAGAAAATCTCTCTGGGCCATGGCAAATTCATGCACCGCGTCAGGTCATGCATTTGCGCGAGCAACTGAACCTGCAAGTGGGAGATACGCTCAAAGTCGGGATACTGGGGCAGGCACGCTATCTCACCCGAGTGATGACAATTACAGCGCAATCTATTGAGGTAATGCCGCTACAGCAAGAAGCGTGTCCTAAAAAACTTCCAGTTACGCTTATTGTGGCACTGCCACGCCCCAAAGTGCTGCGCCGTTTAATCATGGACAGTGTGACACTTGGTGTTGAGCGAATTTGCCTGATTCACAGCTATCGGGTGGATAAGAGTTACTGGCAAACGCCATTTTTACAGCAGCTTGATGATTATGTACAACTGGGGCTAGAACAGGCCGGCGATACAATTGCTCCAGACATTCAGCTCTACAAACGCTTCAAACCGTTTGTAGAAGATATTTTACCGGGCATGATTCAACCAGAACGTCCAGCCTACGTGGCGCATCCGTATAGCGCACAAACCATGCCTATCAATATTTCACACGGCTGTTCACTCATTATTGGCCCCGAGGGTGGCTTTATTCCATATGAAGTCGAACTGATGCAAAAAAACGGCTGCCAGACGTATCAGTTAGGCAGCCGTATTTTGCGAACCGAAACCGCAGTATCTTACGTGTTAGGTCGACTGTTTAGCTGAGTCGGTAGGCGCTGAGGCAGTATGTGGCAATGCTGCGGTCGACTCTTTATGTACTTTTACTTCTTGTACCGGATAAGGAATATTAATACCTTCCTGATTAAAAGCACGTTTCACCTCAGTCTGAATCTCACTCACTGAAGCCGAAATATTGGTTTCAGTGGTATCAATCCACCAACGCACCGTGAGGTTAACCGAAAAATCGGCCAGTGCTGTCACATTCACACTAAATGCAGGCTGGCTGAGGACATTACGATTATTGTCCAAAATATTCAAAATAATACTTTTGGCTTGTTGTTCATCGTCGTCATAACCGATTCCGACCACAAACTCACAGCGACGGCGCTGATAGGCGGTATTCACGGTAATGGCACTGGTGTATACCGTGGCATTTGGAATCACAATGCGGCGCCCATCGTAGGAACGAATAAAGGTTGCGCGAATCTGGATATCTTCAACTGTACCTTCCATTCCGTTGACAACAATGTCATCGCCAATACGAAACGGTTCACCCAGTAAAATCAGTACGCCAGATAACAGATTTTGGAAAATATCTTTAAATGCAAAACCAATTGCCACCGAACCGATACCGAGTGCGCTCATGAGCTGGCCTGGTGTGAATCCTGGAATCGCAATCACCAGTGCAATCAGAAAACCGATAAACAAGATGAGGACAGATCCAACACGATTCAGAACCAAGACCAAATTTTGACGGGTATAACTACGATTGGTCAGGGTTTTATCAACGAATAGTTTAAAGACTTTGGTCAACAACCAGAAAACTAAAAATACGACAAGCGCGATACATAAATAAGGAATACGCTCCCAAAAACTATCTACAATTTTATCAATTGCAGTATAAGTTTCATGGTATTTCTCGGTATGCTGTAGAACGGATTGAGTGGTTTTTTGCCCCGCTTGTTGCAATAGCATCGCTGTATCTGATGCGACCTGATCTAGTTTATTTTCTTCAGACACTCGAATTCCTGATGTGATAAAAGTTAAGAGAAAAGTAATGCGAAAGTGTAGTATGAACTGTATATTCGCTCAACCTTTCACATATTTTGTTTAGAAATAACCAGTGTGTGACTGAAGCATTAAATGCTGTAAATCGATATTGCCAGTACTCATCATAAAGTGCATGGCTTGTCCAAAAACCAAAATGCTCATCACAAACATCAACACGACCAACCATCCCATCAGCTTTTCTAAAAAACGAGAAGGTCGGGGTGGACCATAATCATTTACCCCAGATGAACCCGGCGCGATCAGTAAATACAGCAGTAGAATCCATTGAATCACGGGCAGTAAAAACAGCAGGCTCCACCAGCCAGAATGATTGGTGTCGTGTAAGCGTCGAATGATAAGGAGCAGATGAAGATAGATAAATAACAACGTGCCAGCGAGCAGCAACCACCCCGAGCCATCGAGCCATAATGCAAACCCATGATCGTACAGTGTTCCGAAATCAAGACGAATTACACCTAAGCCGAAGTGAAGCAATAACAGCAATGCAATGGGTAACAAATTAAAGAAACCATACCAGCCCAAGTAGCTTAAACGATTAAAGCGCCCTCGAGTCGAGAAGGGGTGATCGTTACGGCGTGCAGGGTGTGATGACCAGTCGGAATGATCGGTTGAGGTAGAATGCATATCATCCTCCTGTTGAAGCGCTGCCTGAAACGTCAAGATAGATGCGGATACAGGCAATCGTATGAATGTCTTCAAGAAATACTACAACCAACATACAAAAAATGTTGAATCTTTGGGTGTTTAAATTGTTTCGAATCTGATAGGTTGAAAAATATACGACCAAATGCGTATTGTCAGGCCCAACCACGTGTGTGGATACTGCTTCAGCAACAACAAAAAAAGATCAAACACAGTGTCGGTTAAAAAAGCCTCGTGATGGGGCCTAAAAATCAAGGAAGTGATACTATGAATGAAATCTATCCAGTACCAGAAGAGTTTAAAAAAACAGCCCGAACCATTGAAGCCGATTATTTGGCGCGCTATCAGCAATCAATCGATGACCCTGATGGATTCTGGGCAGAAGAAGCCCGCAATGTCGATTGGATCAAGCCATTTACACAAGTTAAAAATACCAATTACGCGGCCGATGATTTTAAAATTGAATGGTTTGCCGACGGGCAATTAAATGTATGTGCCAACTGTCTGGATCGACATCTTAAAACACATCCGCACAAGCCTGCCATCATTTGGGAAGGCGATCATCCATCACGGCATAAAATTATTTCCTTCAAAGAGCTGTATGAAGAGGTGTGCCGTTTCGCCAACGTGCTAAAAAAATATGGCATCGAAAAGGGCGACCGTGTGGTGTTGTATATGCCAATGGTGTCTGAAGCGGCGATCGCCATGTTGGCCTGTGCACGGATTGGTGCGGTGCATTGTGTGGTATTTGGTGGTTTTTCACCCGATTCGCTCGCCAGCAGGATAGAAGATTGTCAGGCTAAACTGGTGATCACTGCCGATGCTGGTATGCGTGGCGGTAAGTTACTGCCATTAAAAGAAAGTGTCGATGAAGCCCTAAAAGTTAAGGGAACCGAGTCGGTTGAGCATGTGATCGTGGTTCATCGCACAGGTAATCCGGTTCGCTTTCAAGAGGGGCGTGATCTTTGGTATCACGTGGTGATTACCGAAGTGAATGATGTGTGTCCACCCGAACCCATGAATGCAGAAGATCCGTTATTTATTTTGTATACCTCCGGCTCGACGGGTAAACCCAAAGGTGTACTGCATACCACAGGTGGCTACTTGGTGTACGCCACCACCACATTCAGAGAAGTTTTTGATATCAAGCAAGATGATGTGTATTGGTGTACTGCCGATGTGGGCTGGATCACGGGGCACAGTTACCTGATTTACGGGCCGCTGTCGAACGGTACCAGTACGCTGATGTTTGAAGGTGTACCACAATATCCGACGTGGGCCAGAATTGGACATATTATCGATAAGCACAAGGTCACCATTTTATATACTGCCCCAACGGCAATACGCTCCATGATGCGTGAAGGCGATGCCTATGTACGTGAAAGTGATCGGAGCAGTTTACGACTGCTGGGCACGGTGGGTGAGCCGATTAATCCGGAAGCGTGGTCATGGTATTACAACGTCGTGGGAGAGGGACGCTGTCCGGTGGTTGATACTTGGTGGCAAACCGAAACTGGCGGAATTTTGATTGCACCACTTCCGGGTGCAACCGACCTAAAACCGGGCTCGGCTACACGTCCATTTTTTGGTGTGCAACCTGCACTGGTAGATGGTGACGGACATGAAATTGAAGGTGCTGCCGAAGGCAATCTTGTGATTAAAGATGCTTGGCCAGGACAGATGCGAACCATCTGGGGCGATCCGAAACGGTTCATTGAAGCTTATTTCTCGACCTTTCCCGGGCGTTACTTTACCGGCGATGGTGCACGTCGTGATGAAGACGGTTATTACTGGATTACCGGACGAGTCGATGATGTGTTGAATATTTCGGGGCACCGCTTGGGTACAGCCGAGATCGAAAGTGCACTGGTTGCGCATCCGCATGTGGCTGAGGCTGCGGTGGTGGGTATGCCGCATGACATTAAAGGGCAAGGCATTTGTACCTTTGTGACGCTACAGGCAGGTGTGGAAGAGTCTGAAGAATTACGTCAAGAGCTGGTACAGTGGGTGCGAAAAATACTGGGACCGATTGCTACCCCAGACGCGCTGCACTGGGCACCTGCTTTGCCCAAAACCCGCTCTGGAAAAATCATGCGGCGCATTTTAAGAAAAATTGCGGCAAATGAGCTAGACAGCTTGGGCGATACCTCCACCTTGGCAGATCCCGCCGTGGTTGAACATCTGATTCATACGGTATACCCAGCGTCGAAAGCAGCCACTTAAGTACTGACAGCATCTCCTGCTTAAGTGAGCAGGAGGTGTTTTTATTTTATTGTTTTGAGCAAAGCTATGCCTAAATTTGCATAAAGCAGTGGGCAGAGATTTGCTAGGCTTAGACCTTGTTTTGGTCCTTCGGATTTGCGCATGAATCAACCTTATTTTGCACAGACATTTGATCCCTTGGCACAAGCTCAAAGCTTGGCGGCAGCGTTTGAGAAAACCGCAGCCGTACGGGACAAGCAAGGGGGCACGGCCAAAATTGAGCGTGATTTGATTCGGGCAAGCGGACTACTCTCGCTTTCAATTCCCAAAGCATATGGTGGGCAGGGAGCCGACTGGGAAACAATTTTTAAGACCATTCAACTGATTGCACAGGTCGATAGTTCTTTGGCGCATGTCTATGGTTTCCACCACTTACTGATTGCCACGGTTCAGCTTTTTGCCCAGCCCGAGCAGTATGAGAGCTGGTTTCGCCAGACCGCTCAGCAACAGCTCTTTTGGGGCAATGCACTGAATCCGCTAGATCGGCGTACGCAGGTGCAAGCGCTCAACGACGATACTTTTATTTTTCAGGGTGAAAAAAGCTTTTGTTCGGGTTCAATCGATTCAGACATGCTGCTTTGTTCGGGTTATACCCAAGAGGATAAACTGCTGATTGCGGTAGTGCCCACGCAACGTGACGGTATTCGTTTTTTAGGCGACTGGAATAACATGGGACAGCGCCAGACCGACAGCGGCACAACTCATTTTGAACAGGTCAAGATTTTAAAGCATGAATTACTGCTCAATCCCGGGCCACTGAGTACACCGTATTCGAGCCTAAGGCCTTTAATTGCGCAGCTGATTTTTGTGCATTTGTTTTTGGGCGTCGCAGAGGGCGCTTTTAAAGTCGCGCATCAGGCGGTGCAACATCAAAAAGCATGGGCCACGTCAAGCGCAACGCAAAGTGTAGATGACCCCTATATTCAAAAGCATTTTGCCGAATTTTACGTGCAACTTGAAAGTGTCCGCTTACTGACCAACAAAGCCCGTACGCTCTTACAAAACGCGTGGAACGAAGGGCCAGACTTGAGTGCTCAGCAACGGGGTGAGGTATCGGTGGCGGTGGCCACAGCGAAAATTGCAGCGACTCGCACGGGGCTGATGCTCACACAAGATATGTTTCAGGTGATGGGTGCCAGAGCGACTACAGCAGCGCTGAATCTGGATCGCTTCTGGCGAAATGTACGGACCCAAACCTTGCACGATCCGATCGATTATAAATATCAAGAGGTCGGGGAGTGGATATTAACTGGCAAAGTTCCGCATCCTAGTTTTTATTCCTAACCATGACCTTTGGTGTTGAATCTCAGGTTGCAGCGTGCGCCTGTAAAAAAGCCGCGGTGCTTTGAACATCGGCAAAGGTGGTGAGTGCACTCAAAAACGCATGTTGTACGGCATCGGCGGGTGTGGTGTGATTTTCAAAGGTTAAATCGCGTGTTGCTGTTGCATCGGCAATTAAAATCGGCTGATAGCCACGCTCTGCTGCGGCACGGGTACTGGAGTCGATACACATGTGCGTCATCATGCCGGTAATGACCAACTGTTCAATCTCTAAGGTTTTTAAGGTGTCTTCTAGTGAAGTATTTAAAAAACTATTCGGTTTGTTTTTTGGAATGACAATCGCATGAGCTTGGCGCTTGAGCCCGGTATGTAACTCGACTCCAGATGTATTGGGACGAAAAAAAGTGGCTTCTGGTGGGTTGATATGCTGAATATAGATAACCGGTAAATTCTGCTCGACAAAATACGTTTCAAGACGATTAATCTGGCTGAGCACTTGGTCTGGGCCCGCCAGTGTCATTGCACCACCTTCAAAATAGTCATTTTGTACATCAATGATCAGCAACGCTTGTTTCATGGTTTATTCTCGTTTTGATGATGCGATGTTTTTAGCTTAAATGGGAATATCCCTCGATACCATGTCAGATTGAGGTAAAATTGTTGGGCTTCGTTATCTCATGAGTTATTGTGATTTGAAGAATGATTGCGTTACAGCATTTTTAAAATAAAAAAATACCCCGAGCCGAGTCTCAGGGTAAAGATGTATGTACCACCACGTTATTATTATAATTTCTCCTTAAGCAGATTTGGCGGTGATTTCCTGCTGCTGTTCCAGTTCGCGTACCAGTGGCAACACATGCTGTCCGAAATACTCGACTTCTTCGATAAAATGTAAAAACCCAGACAAAATCAGATCAACCCCCACATGTTTCAAGGCAACAATGCGTTCTGCGATTTGCTGCGGTGTTCCAATCAGATTGGTTTTAAAGCCATCGTTATACTGCACTAAATCTTCGAAGGTCGACTTGGCCCAGTTTCCTTCACCTTCGGGGCTGGCAGCTCCCGCCTGACGTGTGGCATCGCCAAAGGCATGTACCGCTTCGGTATTGGCCTGATCAATAATTGACTGTAATACGGCTTGCGCTTCTTGTTCTGTATCTCGGGCAATAATAAAGGCATTTACGCCAATTTTAACCTGATGCTGGTTGGCCTTGGCTTTGCTGCGAATATCGTGTACTTGTTTTTGAATTTCCTCGACGCTATTGCCGTTGGTAAAATACCAGTCCGATACCCGGGAAGCCATATCACGTGCTGCCCGTGAGCTGCCTCCTTGAAAGACTTCGATATGCGGTTGCTGTAGCGGTTTTGGCTTTAAGGTATAGTTTTGAAACTGATAGTACTTGCCGTCAAAACTAAAATTGTCTTGTGTCCAAATGCCCTTTAGGCTGCGGATAAATTCCTCAGAGCGTGCATAGCGCTGATCGTGCTCTGGCCATGGTTCGCCAATGGCATCAAACTCACCTTTAAACCAGCCACTCACCACATTGATGGCAATACGCCCCTGCGTGAGATAGTCAATGGTCGCCAGTTGTTTGGCTGCCAGTACGGGTTTCCATGGGCCGGGTAATATGGCCGCAATTACTTTAAGCTTTTCGGTTTTGGCCAATAAGGCATGACTAAAGCTCACCGATTCATGCTGATACTCTGCGCCGTAGCCCGCAGTAAAGCGAATCTGGGTCAGGGCATATTCAAAGCCATTTGCTTCTGCGGCCTGAGCCAGTTTAATGTTGTATTCGTAGCTCCAGTCAGTTCGTTGTTCGATATTGCTGACCACGAGTCCACCACTGACATTGGGGACCCAGTACGCAAATTTGATGGGTGCAGTTGATTGACTCATGGCAAAACTCCTTCTCATAAACGGTACGGCTTAGGCCACGTTGCTTTTTAAATTTTTAGGATGCAAGCGAGATTCGGCAGCGTCCAGATTGGGAACCGCAGCCGATGGCAAAACTTCGTCCTGCTCGATTTGTTTGTTGATGCCCAGATTTTGGTTGGCCTGTGCCGTTTTGTCTTTGACCACCTCGGCGCGCTGGCCTTTGGCAGGTGCCCATTCCAAAATAGGCAATGCACGTGCCACAGCCAACGTGATACGGTCACGAAGTAAATCGCTTTGAATGCTATAGTCTTTCGCAAAGTCACGATCGGTGGCGTAGACGCCAATTGGCAGTGTTTGGGCTTGGAAAAAGCTAAACAATGGGCGTAGCTGATGTTCAAGTACGAGGGCATGGCGGTCACTACCACCTGAGGCTGCCAGCAAAACAGGGACATCAACCAGCGCGGTTTGTTCAACGAAATCAAAAAAATGCTTAAATAGACCAGTAAAAGATGCACGGTATACCGGCGTACCTACAATCAAGGCATCGGCTGCTTCAACCTTGGCCAGATCGTCTTGCACGCGCTGGGGAAGCTGGTTACGGTAAATCGCACCGCCAAGCAAATGACCGATTTCGCTAAACTTAATAAAATGCACCTGAATCGGGGTTGCATCGGCCAGCTCATTTAGAATTTCTTGAACCAGTGCTTCAGTTTTAGATGGATGATTTAAACCGCCAGAAACGGCAACAATATTGAGTGGTTTTTGAGTATTTGAATGTTGTGGCATGATCAACCTAAATAGCAAATAAAACGATTGATCCTATTAATCGGTATTTCCAGCCTCAGGTAAAATAATCAAATTGTGAAACCTTATCGTTTTTTCTTCTATATTGGCACACGCGTTCATCGGTGTATAAAGGCTATTTTAACCCTATGAATTTATTTTATTTTCTTCTTTAAGATAAGGTCTTCAGTATTTTTAATAAAATTATAACAATAATCACTAAGCTTTAAGCGATTTTGAAAAAACGAAAAAAATACTGAAATCTAACGGCTTAACCGACATTTTATATAAAAATTGGGTAATATGGTTCTATCCTTAAAGCCAGCAGTATGAGTAAAATCAAGATACTGCGCCAGAGATCTCTCGTTTCGCTTATGAATATTTTAATCGTCGATGATCATCCTCTGTTTCGCCATGCCCTAATTCAGGCGGTGCGATACAGTCTGCCTCAAGCTCAAATTTATGAAACTGCAGCAGTCAATGAATTTTACGAGCGCTTAGAAAGTGGAGCAGAGCCAGATCTGGTATTGCTGGATTTAAACTTACCGGGTGCATCGGGCTTTTCTGCGCTGGTGCATGTGCGTGCGCAATATCCGTCCCTACCGATTATTGTGGTGTCTGCACATGAAGAGACCTCGATTATCCAGCGTGCGATTGCTCATGGTGCCATGGGCTATATTCCAAAATCTGCGCATCCAAGTCATATTGGCGAAGCCATCCGCCATGTGCTCGAAGGTGAAATCTGGTTGCCACCCAACTTACCTAATAATTTAAGTTTCGATCCGCGCGCTGCAGATGAAACTGAGCTGGCCGAACGTATTCAGTCGCTGACGCCGCAGCAGTTTCGCGTTTTAATGATGGTGGCTGAAGGCTTGCTCAATAAGCAAATTGCCTATGAATTAGATGTTTCAGAAGCGACCATTAAGGCGCATGTGACCGCTATTTTCCGTAAACTGGGCGTACAAAATCGTACCCAAGCGGTATTGGCGATTAACGCCTTAAATATTGAAGACAAAAGACTTTAACTATTTAAGTGTATATGTAAAAAACAGGGGAAAATCCCCTGTTTTTTTATGGCCAAAAATTTAAGCCAGACAGTCTTGCTTGGTGGTAATGTTGTCACAGTACAGCGGATTAAGCGCACAGTGCAGTTCATCGATTTGATCTTGAGTCACATAACCTTTTTGTTTGAGATACTCGGCCACGCGATCATCGCGCAAGCTCAAAAAGGTGGCGTCATACACCCCTAAATCGACAAACAAGGCCGCCGTTTCGAGGCTGTTGAATCGATCCAGAAAGATATCGTCGCCATACATTAAAAAGATATGATCATCTTCGGCACGCATGTCGACATTCAAGCGCTGGGCCAGCTTTTTAGGTGCTGTCTTGATAAAAAGTAGATCCGATAGTTCATCAAACTGCGACATATCCAGTGCCTCATGACCGTGTTTGACTCGTCCAAGCCATGCTTTAAACACCAACACCGCACCGCCACGAAGTAACATGCTCCACATTTGATGGCGGATTTTTTCATCTAGCATGTTGCCTTCCGATTCAAGCTGTTGCAGCAGATCTTCTTCTTTTTGGGCAAGTTTTTCAAATAATCCGAGTCCTTGTGGGCGATACATGGCCGGTTCAAACACGTCGAGCTGTAACTCATCAAACACTTGCAAGGCCAGTGGCACAACACTGCGGTATATGGTATCGAGGGCCTGTTTGTGTTCTGCTTTGAGTTTACTGTGTGGAAACAAAACGTCCCAATCGATATCGGGTAACAGGGCATTGGCACTGTATTCACGATAAAATTGCTGTGAACTGTGTAGATCGAATGAAGCTGCATCATCTGAGGTAATCATGACGAATGTCCTTTCTTATATCTGCAAGAGATCAACCGATCGGGTTGATGTGGGCTGCTTTTCACTGTTATGAGTTTTTTGGAATGCAATAGATATTAGACTAAAGTTTTATAGTGGCTATTTTTATGATAAAAGTTATATTTTTCAAATCATTATTGAATTGTAACTAACTATGGCAGTGTTCATTTACAAAAAGGTCAGACTTTGCCATAGTCACTCGTACTTTGCTGGATTTGATCAATCAATCGCCAAAAAAAAGCGCGCTATCTGAACACTTTTGCCAACCATTCGTCTATGTGGCATGGCTTCAGGTCATTTCTTGCAAAAAATGGCCTGAAGCGGGTAGGTAGAGCCAAGCGTTTTAGCGAGTTGGAGATGAAATTTTCAAGCCAGATAACCATGCCCGTAATCCGGCCGGTTTAAGTGGCTTTTTGAGTAACATCACATTGAGCTCTTTGAGTCGCTGTGGCAGCTCGGGATCGGAGTCTGCGGTAATCAGTGCAACCGGAACCTGATCTTGTCGATGCTGCAAAATAAAGTCGAGGCCGAGTTGCTGGTTGTTCAGATGCTGGTCGATCAACCAGACCTGAATATTATGCTGTTGAATCAAGGTGTAGGCCTGTTCGGGTTCTGTGGCTTTAAAGACTTCATACCCCCATTTCGACAACAGCGTACTCATCCCCTCCAAAATGGTTTCGTCATTGTCTAAACATAAAATCCGGTAAGCTTTGGTTTTTAGGGGAATCGCCTGTGCTTGCGGTGCCATCACTTTAGGCGCATCTACGGTAGGTACCTCAATGATAAAGCATGAGCCTTGACCAATTTGGGAGTACACCTCGACCGGATGATCGAGCAAACTGGTCATACGCTGTACAATTGCCAGACCCAATCCTAGACCTTGTTCACCCCAAGGCGAAGTATGGCCGCAGCGTTCAAACTCTTGAAACAGTTTGATGCGCTGTTCTTCTGCAATCCCTGGGCCTGTATCCCATACCCCTATACGGATATGCTGTGGTCGGGTGCTATGGCGTAACACGCCCACCACCACACGGCCCTTGGCGGTGTAACGTAAGGCATTACTGACAAAGTTTTGAATAATCCGACGAATCCACTGTGGATCGGTATCGATCCAGAATTTGGCATCGTGGACATTCAGGCGAATATTACGCTGCGCTGCAATCGACTTAAATTGCAGTTCGAGATCGCTCAATAAATCATGCAGTGGGTAAGACTGTCGTTTGGGCTGTAATGAGCCGCCTTCAAGACGTGCAATATCGAGCAATGCAGACAACATGCTTTCGGCACCATGTAGCGCTCGATCAAGCTGTTGGAGCGTTTTACGATCGTCCTCACGAGACACACTTTGCTCCAATGCAGTACTAAACAAACGCGCCGCATGCATGGGCTGAAGCAGATCGTGACTGGCTGCAGCAATAAAGCGGCTTTTCGACATATTGGCCTTGTCGGCCTGTTCACGTGCAAGCTGTTGCTCGGCCAAAGCGGTTTCAAGCTGCTGGGTACGATCACTGACCCGTGCTTCCAAAATCGCCTCATTTTCACGAAACGCCGTGATGTCGGCAAAGGTGGTAACAAAGCCACCGCCTTCGATAGGATTACCGCGCATTTGAATGACACGGCCATCTTTACGAATCCGTTCAAATTCATGTGCGCTGCCCACTTTCATCCAGTGAATTCGCTTACGTACATGTTCTTCAATTGAGCCTGGTCCGCATTCACCGCGTTCGGCGTTATAACGAATCAGATCGGCAATTGGACAGCCGACGTACACCAGATCTTTCGGGTAATCAAACAGCTTTAAATATTGATTGTTCCATGCCACCAGACACATGTTTTCATCGACCACGCTCACGCCTTGGGTCATATGATCGATCATGGTCATGAGCAAATTCTGGTTAAAGCGCTGCCACTGCGAGGCTTGGTCCAAAATATTGGCCACCTGACCCAAGGCCAGTCCATTATTGACCATGGCGGTGGTGAGTAATGTCCGTGCAGATGCCGCCCCAATCGTGCCCGCCAAATACTGCTCGGTGAAGCGCCACCACATGCCGTTGGCGACGCTGTTGGGATTAAGCAACACATCATTTTGCTCACAAAACTGTTTGAAGGCCTGTTGTGTTGGCCCTTCACCGGTAATGCGTTTGGCCAGCGTGATCAAATCACCCACTTTAAGCCGAGCCGCATCGTGATGCAGATAGCTCATATCTGTTGAGGTGTGATGCGATGGTAAAGGCTTGGTTTCGTAGTAAAAGAAACTTTCCGCCTGAATCTGCTCTGCCACACTGGGGCGATAAATCTTGGAAATCCAGACATACAAAATGGTGTTGAGGCCCAATGACCAGATCACCCCGTGAGTCAATGGCGCAAAAGATTCGAAGCCAAGCAAAGCCTCAGGGCGCAAGAGGTTTAAGTGAAAAGGACCAAATACCAGCACCTGATGCGCGAAGGCTTGATAGGCGTCTGGAAGGCTTCTTAAAATTGTCGGGAACAGCAGGGTATAGGTCCACATGAAAAAACCGACAATGAGTCCGGCATATACGCCTTGACGGCTTCCACCGCGCCAGTACAAACCTCCAATAAGTGAGGGCGCAAATTGTGCTACTGCACTAAAGGCCAGTAAACCAAAGACTGAAAGCTGATCGATATCATTAAAAAAGTGGAAAAATAAAAACCCGAGTAGCATCACAGCCAAAATACAAATACGTCGGGTGAGCTTTAAAAATTGTGGTAAGCGTTTATCGTGTCTGGATAATAAATTTAGGCGCCAGAGTGCTGGCATGATCAGATCGTTACTGAGCATGATCGACAAAGCCACTGACGATACCAGAAGCATACCGGTTGATGCCGAAAAACCTCCCAAAAATGCCAGTAAGCTGAGCCAATCCTGATTAAAACTTAATGGCAGTGACAGTACTGCCACATCTGGAATAGTTAAAAAATTAGGTGATGCATGCAGTGCCCAACTGGCAATCGGAATAATTGCCACGGTGGTTAAAATTAAATACACCGCAAACCAGCGGCGCGCACCGCGAATATGTTTTTCGTCACGTAACTCGACCACCGCCACATGAAACTGCCGCGGTAAACAAATAATGGCCAGTCCGGCAAGTAGCGTTTGAATCCAGAAGGTTTCTGGTACACCAAACATCTGTACATTGTGAAAGGTTTTGGCGACATCTTCACTGACTTGTCGCATATTGGCGGGCGATTCAATCAGAAAAAAAACCGCCACGCACAGCAGGGCAAACAGCTTGACAAATGACTCAAAGGCGACTGCCAGCATGAGACCGCCATGTTGTTCGGTATTGGCAATTTGCCGTGTACCAAACATCATGGCCAGCAAAGCCAATATGCCGGTCAGGAGTAATACGCTATTGGTGGCCGTAGTCAAATGATCGGTGGCCTGATCTAAAATCACCGCAGTACTCAATGCCACGGCACGCAATTGCAACGCCAAGTACGGAATAATCGCAATCACCGCCAAAATGGTCACCAGTGAAGCCAAGGTCCCGCTTTTACCGTAACGTGCGGCAATAAAGTCGGCAATCGATGAGACAGCATGGTGCTGGCGAACACGGCCTAAGCGTCGCCAAATATCGTAGCCAAACCAGATAAAAATCAGGGGACCCAGATAAATGGGCAGGAAAATAATACCATCTCGCACAGCGGCACCTGTGGCGCCGTAAAAGGTCCAAGATGAACAATATACGCCCAGTGTCAGGCTAAACAGCAGCATTCGTCCGCGAGGTCCTAAACGGCTGGCATGCCGCTCACCAAAAAAAGCGCAGAGAAATAAGACTAAAATATAGAGGGCGAGTCCGCCGATAATAAGCCAGCTGTTCATGCGATCGAATCTATGAAAACACAGGCCTATCATACCTTAAGCCACTTTAAAGCCCTGCATGTTGATTAAAATTTAGCGACCAAAGTCTAAGTTACGAACCTCATACAACATTGCTAACGTTATAGCGTGAAGAAAAAGGATTACAAAAAGCGTCCGACGATGGCCGCGGTAAAAGGAGCAGATTATGGATGACGTTCAGGTAGAAAGAATTCTACAGAATCCAAAATTTAAAAAAATGGTCAGCAAAAAAGCCACACTCAGTTGGACTCTTACCATCATTATGTTGGTGGTCTATGTGGGCTTTATGTTGTTGGTTGGATACAACAAAGAGTTTCTAATGAGCTCTTTTAGTGGCGGTGTCACCACCTGGGGTATCCCGCTTGGTCTTGGCATTATTGTTCTGTCATTTGTTTTGTGCGGTGTGTATTCGTATATCGCCAACAACAGCCTTGACCATCTCAATGAAGCTGCATTGAGAGAAGTTGAGAACATCACTCATGAGAAAGGACTGCACTAAGATGAAATGGACTTCATTTAAAGCGCCAGCACTGATGGCAATCAGCTTGCTGATGTCAACCCTCGCAGTTGCGGGGCCTGATTTGGGCGAAGCGCAGCAACAGGCCACCAACTGGCACGCAATTATCATGTTTGTGATGTTTGTCGGTGCAACCTTGTTCATTACCAAATGGGCAGCCAAACAAACCACCAATACCAAAGATTTCTACACGGCAGGTGGCGGAATCTCAGGTTTTCAAAACGGTTTGGCGATTGCCGGTGACTACATGTCTGCGGCATCGTTCTTGGGAATTTCCGCTTTAGTCTTTAGCTCAGGCTTCGATGGCTTGCTTTATTCACTGGGTTTCATGGTGGGCTGGCCAATCGTATTGTTCTTGATCGCAGAGCGTTTACGTAATTTGGGTAAATACAATTTATCTGATGTGGTGTCATTTCGTTTGGAAGAAAAACCAGTACGTACCTTGGCAGCTTTTAGCTCGCTTGTGGTAGTGGCGTTTTATCTGATTGCGCAAATGGTGGGTGCAGGGCAGCTCATTAAACTACTTTTCGGTTTGAACTATAACATTGCGGTTGTAATTGTGGGTTTACTCATGATGGCCTACGTGATGTTTGGCGGCATGTTGGCGACCACATGGGTACAAATCATCAAAGCGGTACTGTTGCTGTCTGGTGCAACCTTCATGGCGTTTATGGTGATGAAAGCGGTTGGATTTAGCTTCAGTAACATGTTTACCCAAGCCATCGATGTTTATGCCAATGTGCGTAGTATCAGCATGGAAGAGGCAGCAAAAATTATGGGACCAGGGAAACTGGCCGCCAACCCAATTGATGCGATTTCTCTTGGCTTAGCGCTCATGTTTGGTACAGCGGGTCTGCCACATATTTTGATGCGATTCTTTACGGTAAAAGATGCTAAAGAAGCGCGTAAATCTGTAGTGGTGGCGACTGGCTTTATTGGCTACTTCTACTTGCTGACGTTTATTATTGGTTTCGGTGCGATTCTATTTGTTTCGAACAATCCGCAATTCCTTGATGTTGCCAAAGCAGCGGTAACAGGTAAGCTTGAATTGGTCGGCGGAAACAACATGGCAGCGGTTCACTTGAGTGATGCACTCGGTGGCGATCTGTTCATGGGCTTTATCTCTGCTGTTGCCTTTGCAACCATTTTGGCTGTAGTGGCAGGTTTGACCTTGTCGGGTGCATCTGCAATTTCACATGACTTGTATGCCAACGTATTCAAAAAAGGTCAAACCACACCAGAATCTGAATTGCGTATGTCAAAAATCGCAACATTAGGCTTGGCAATCTTCGCCATGATTCTGGGTATCTTGTTTGAAAAACAAAACGTTGCGTTCATGGTTGGCTTGGCCTTCTCTGTGGCGTGCTGTGCGAACTTCCCGGTGCTTGTATTGTCAATGTTCTGGAAAGGTTTAACCACACGTGGCGCCGTGATTGGTGGCGTGGTTGGTTTGACGACGGCGGTAGTCCTGATTATTCTGTCTAAAGCCGTGTGGGTAGACACACTTAAAATCTCAGATACACCGATCAATCCATTTAATGGCCCAGCAATTTTTGCAATGCCGTTGTCGTTCATTTGCTGCTGGTTGTTCTCGGTGACTGATAATTCGGCCCGTGCCAAAGCAGAACGTAAAGCATTTGATGCGCAGTATGTGCGTTCAATGACCGGTATTGGAATTTCGGGTGCTTCAGATCACTAAGGTGCGTCTGTCAGACACATAAAAAAAGCGCCGTTGGCGCTTTTTTTATTGCTTGGTGTATACATCGCCGTTGAGCTGCATGTGCCATTTTTGATTCATCTGATACGGCGCGCGATCAATTTTGAACACCTGACTAAATTCGCCTTGACCGATCTGAAACTGCTGTGCATTAAAGTCGCTGATACTGGCTTTTAAGTCTGACTTGGCAGCATATTTCAAATCGTGATCTGGCGTTTTTTGTTCTTGAGTCACGTTCTGCCGATAATCCACTTGCCCGGTTTTTTCAATCACCAAACTACTGTGACTGCTTTTCCACTGGCCAATATATTCTGGATGCTGCTCGAGCATCGGATTGGTTTTGCTGCATCCGACAAACAGTAGCGAGGCCATGCAGCAGCCCATGAGTGTTGTTTTGATATGCATATAAAGCCCTCTTCGCTTCATTGATACTTTTGAGTATGCACCGATTATTTCGGGTCAAATAGTGCAGTTTGATAATGTTATGTCATAAAACGTGATCTATTTCCGCTTTCATCTATAAAATCACTTGACGACTTGCTTAAGCACACGACAAGATTCAGACATTCGCTCAGATGAAAACAACAAGAACGGGACGCCTCTTTTTATGTCGATTGCTCAAGATTTCAAACAACATTTCCGTTTACTGCCTTCGGCTTGGCTACTGGTGGTGCAACTGTTCATTTTGATTTTGTCTTTTTTTACCTATGATCATGGTGCCTATCGTGTACTGACTTGGATTTTGGGGGTACTGGCACTTTTATTGATTGGTCGAGTCATTCGTGAAACCAGTGTATTTACTCTCACGGGCTTATTTTTTGTGTTGGGCGCACTCTTTTTTTCAGTCTTGATTTTACTGGGCTTTAATCAGGTTTCAATTCAGATTCTGACGCATGGATTTGAGGCATGTGCTTATTTCTATGCCGCCTATGGCTTATTGCGCTATATGTTTGCAGACCGATATCTAACCAAAGATGAGCTATTTGCAGCAGGGGCAGTGTTTACACTCATTGCATGGGGGTTTGCCTTTTTGTACAACATTTGCCAGTTGTTGGTGCCGATGAGTTTTAGTAAACCCGATCATCAGGGCTTACAAAGCTGGTTAGACCTATTATTTTTGAGTTTTAGTTTACAATCGGCTACCGGGCTTTCCGATATTTTTCCGATCAGCCCTGCGGCACGGGTAATTTCAATTCTTCAAATGTTTATGGGCGTGATGTTTTTGGCCGTGGTGGTGTCACGTCTGGTGGCATTGCAATATATTTCGCATTTGCCAGAAAAAAATTATCATGATGATACATAGCCTGTTACAGCTCTGTAACTTCTTTATTTTTCAGCAGGCTATACAATAATAACGCGCTTAATGCGCCTTTTTGCTTTTCACGACAGTGAATTTTTCTGACACATCGTTGTCGTTGGTTTTTATCAAAAAAAATATGGGGGATGTATGCCTTCCAAAACCTCATCTAGGTTTGCAAATATTAATCCAAATGTATTTGTCAGTACGATCATCATTATTGCGATCTTTCTGGCGATTGTCTTATTAATGCCAGATTCATTTGAGTTTCTGACCCAGCAGCTCAAAAACTGGATCACAGAATCCTTTAGTTGGTTTTATGTGTTGTCCGTGGCTTTGTTTCTAATCATCTTGGCGTTTATTGCCTGCTCATCGAGCGGTAAGATCAAACTCGGGCCCGATCATAGCCAGCCCGACTACAGTAATCGGTCATGGTTTGCCATGCTGTTTACAGCGGGGATGGGGATTGGCCTGATGTTTTTTGGTATTGCCGAGCCGATCATGCATTATGTGAGCCCGCCTTCGGGACAGCCTGAAACGGTACTGGCAGCACAGCAGGCCATGCGGGTGACCTTTTTCCACTGGGGACTACATGCATGGGGTATTTATGCCATCGTGGCTCTTTCGTTGGCTTACTTTGCCTATCGGCATGATTTACCCTTAAAAATCCGCTCGTCTTTATATCCGATGATTGGTAAAAAAATTTATGGCCCCATTGGTGATGCCGTGGATACCTTTGCCACAATCGGAACGATTTTTGGTGTGGCCACCACATTGGGCTTTGGTGTCACCCAAATTGGTTCAGGCTTAAATTATCTATTTGGCTTTGAATCAACAGCGTGGTCCAAAGTTATTTTGATTATTGTGGTCAGTGCCATGGCGGGTCTTTCTGTCGGATTTGGTCTCGATAAGGGCATCAAGCGTCTGGCCGAGCTGAATCTGATACTGGCTCTGGTTTTACTGGCATTTGTATTCTTTGCCAGCCAAAGTATTTATCTATTACAAACCACGGTTCAAAACACTGGACAATACATCTCTAATTTATTTGAAATGACCTTCAATCTGTATGCCTATCAACCCAATGGCTGGATTGGTGGTTGGACCATCATGTACTGGGCATGGTGGATTTCATGGTCACCTTTTGTCGGCATGTTTATTGCGCGGGTGTCTCGTGGACGAACCATTCGCGAATTTATTGTCGGCGTCATGCTGATTCCAACAGGTTTTACCCTGATTTGGATGGGCTTTATGGGCAACGCAGGACTCTACAGTATTTTGCATGAAGGCAATCAGATGCTGTTGGCGGCGGTGCAACGTGATTCATCCGTGGCTTTATTTGAGTTTCTAAATTCATTGCCATTTGCTGGACCGATGAGCTTATTGGCCACAGTGTTGATCATTTTATTTTTTGTGACCTCTGCCGATTCTGGGGCTTTGGTGGTGGATTATCTTACCGCCAAGACGGATGATTCACCGATGTGGCAACGTCTTTTCTGGATTGTGGTAATGGCGGGGCTGTCGATTGTGCTGCTGCTCGCTGGCGGACTCAATGCCTTACAGTCTGCGATTATCATGAGCGCCTTACCATTTACGGTCATCATGCTGTTTATTTGCTGGGGACTGATCAAGGCATTACGGATTGACTCCACCAAAATGCAGGCGATTCAGGAAGCAAGAACCACACCGCGGGCCATTCAGAATCCACGAAGCTGGCAGCAACGTCTTGGGCTGATCATGCATTATCCACATGCTAAAGCAGACGTGGATGCATTTATTCAAGGCCGCGTAAAAGATGCTTTTCATAACTTGCAGCGCGAATTTAAGCGCCGTCAGTTAATGGTACAGATTCATGAAACCGACGAAGGCTTGATGCTCAAAGTGGATCATCACAATGAAATTAATTTTATCTATCATGTGGTTTCACGTGAAACAGTTCCACCAAGTTTCATGCTGCAATCCGAGCAGGAAAGTACCGATAAATATTTTCAGGCTGAAGTGTTTTTACGTGAGGGCGGGCAAAACTATGATGTGATGGACTGGACTGAAGAAGATTTGATTCAGGATATTATCGATCAGTATGAACGCCACCTGTATTTCTTAAATGTGATGCGAAGCCAAACCATCAACTAATTGAAGCAATAAAAAAAAGGACTCAAATGAGTCCTTTTTTTATGCGTAGTTCAGTTTCGATTAGAAACGAGCTTTTGCATTTAAACCGATTGTTTGCGTATCGAATGCAGAACCTTTAGCATCTGCTTTGATGTACGATGCGCCAACAGAGATTGCTGGAGTAACGAAGTAGTTTACGTTACCACCCCATGCTTGACGGAATTCACCAAGGTCTTGACCTTTGATGTTTGCTTCGCCATCGTTACCGATGAAGGTTGCACCAACGCTCAACTTAGGTGTGAGGTAAAGGTCAGTTTTTAAACCGTATTGGTTTTCTTGACCAAATGCACCAGCAGCTTCAAAGCCGATTGCCATGTTAGTACCATCGATTGGACCAACATATTTCGCACGAGCTGTTACTGCGTCTTGATCGTTTTGGATCGCAGCAGTTTGGTTCACAGCAGAATAAATACCGTTGTTTACGATACCAAAGTTATCTAATGCAAACTGGTTTGCAACGCTGGTGTAACCTACGCTCATCAAGAAATTAGGAAGCAACATTGCACCCACTTCTAATGCATAACGGTCACCGTTGTCATCACGAGAAATCGCATTTTTACCATCAACGTCAGTATGGTTATAAGTTGCGCTTGCGTATACTGGTAGGTATGGCGTAGGGATGTATGTTTCGCCCTTCACGCCGTAAGTACCTACATGGTAGTTAAGACCGTTGTTTTGGTCATATTGCTGGTAGCTATAACCAAGCGATACGCTAGATGCTTGGTTCAAGAACGCGGCTTCGGCTAAAGGCCCTTTAGACGCATCAACATCTTTCAAATAGAAAGTACCAGCAACGTCACCAGTGAAGTTTTTGTCGTTTGCAGTCGTATCTACATATTCAGATTGACCTTGAACTTCAACTTGATACGCTTGAGCGCCGGTCATGGCGAGTAATAAAGCAGTGGCTAAACCGAGTTTTTTCATAAGAGTTTCCAGCATTAACAAGAGATTAAGCTGTGGTCATTCTATTGTAACAATTTATTTAGTCAATGTGTCTTCAGCCCAGCATCTGTTGCTCAAAAAAACACTTAAAAATATTGAACAAAAAAAATACAGTTAAATTGAATCGTGTCAACCTGAAAAATAGTCTGTATAACAATCGACTAGATGGAAAATGAAACAATAAATATTACATTTTGGTTAAATATACATCGTTTTTTCGATTGTAAAAATAGATGGTTATTATTTAAATTATCGGTAAAAACTGATTTTAATGTGACTTGTGTCACATATTTTTACCAAAGTGAAGCTTATTTAAAGTTAAATCTTAATTTTACCTATTTTTACATTGTTACATATTGGTAACTGAATATGAATATCTGACTGAAATTAAATAGATTTTAATGTGATTTAAATCTCAATATATTTTAAATATGTTGATTGTTTATCATTATGGTGGTAGCTTGATTGGGTAGTACTTGTTTTTGCTGATAATACACGTCGAATGCAATGGATGATCCCTCTATCGTTCTGTAACGCTGTCGATTGTATTATTCAACTCACCCGGTTTTCCCTAAAACTGGGTATTTTTTTGCTTTTGAATGTGTCAATTGTGTGGAACGTGACAGTTATTCGGACAAAAAAAAGCCTAGTGCTCAAGAGGGGTCACTAGGCGAAAAGGATGTTATTTGATTGGGAGAACATCCTTAGAGGAAGCTAAAAACATCATGATTTAACCCTTAAGTGTATGATGCGGAATTTTTCATCATTTGCAAAATTGTTTATTTTTATAATTATGATTGAGAAACACGATGATTTCAGAGCTTCGGTGCTCGTATCGTTTCACTATGACAAGTTCTTGACAAATTTTAAGCAACTTCAGTTAAACTATGGTGACATAATCAGCAAAAAATAAATGTAGTGAAGTCAAAAAAAATAGATCCTCAGCGTCAAATTGTTTTTACTTCCACTAAAGCCAATTCATCAATACGTCATCGTTTATTCTTTTTTGTTTTCATTTTAATACTTTGTTTTTTAGTAATTGCAATTCCACTTATTTTGAGCAGCTATAAGCAATACCAGCAAAGTAATGATGCTTTAATTGAAATTAAATTATTAAAAGCACTTTCTGAGGGTGCCAATCATATTTCTAAAGAACGTGCGTTTGCCAATAAACTGATGTCTAGTCCGCCAGAGCAAATCGATCAGCGACGTGCACAATTACTTGATTATCGTACTCAGGTCAATCAATCTTTGAACACGACAATTCAATTGTTGCGCTCAAACGATAATAAAGAAATTGCAGATTATTTAATCACGAAAGCACAACCAAATTTAAATTTAGCTCGTCTGTCCGTCGATCGTTATGCACAGACCCAGCCCGAACAAAAAAGTTTTCAACAATATGATCGTGCTGTAAAACAAATGTTTAATGCGTGGGATTATTATCGTGAAGCCCTGAAAATGAAGATCATCAATTCCGATCAACAAGATGACGAATTGTTTCGAAATATGATTTTAATTTTATTGGTTTCAGATCTTCGTGATCAGTCTGGGCGAGTGGCCTCAAATATCATTGCCTCGGTCAGTTACCAACAACAAATTCCTGAAGAAAACCGTGCAAGATCATTGCAAACCCAGTATCAGGCGCTATACCTATGGAAAATGATCGATACATTGCAGACACAATATCCGCGTACTGCGGAATATAATTATTTATACCATCAAGTGAAAATCCAATTTCTCGATCAAGGAATCGGATTGGTATCTGGCCTGATTCAAGAAAGTGACCGCAAACAACCGTATTCACTCACGGCAACGCAACTGACCGAACATCTTGTGAAAAAATTTAGTGCGATTATTGAATTACAAAGCTATTTGGTTAAAGAAACACTCGATGAGGCGACTAAACAGCAGGCAGAAGCAAAACAAAAATTTATTACCACTGTGATATTGTCTTTGTTGTCTCTACTGGTGTCTGTGCTAACGCTACACTATATTGAGCGTTATATTTTATCGCCATTAATTCAAGCCCGCGAAGAAGTTTTACACTTGTTCGATCCACGGACGCCGCTGCGCCAAAAACCAAAAAGTAAACGCGTACATGGTGAATTTGTCGAGCTCTTTGACGCAATTGCGAGGCTGAGAGAAGTTTTAATAGAAAAAGATAAACTCGAGCTCAAGCTTCGCAAAATTGCCCATACCGATACCTTAAGTGGTGTAGCAAATCGTAAGGCCCTTAATGCCTATTTGGGAGCTAGAACGGCACCGTGGTCAGATTTATGCTTGATAATACTGGACATCGATTTTTTTAAACAAATCAATGATCAACACGGACACATTGCAGGTGATCATGTGATTCAAGCGGTGGCTCGGCAACTCATGGCTCACGAATCAAAATTTGATCTGGTGGTGCGATATGGTGGAGATGAATTCTTACTTTTGATTGAGCAAATCGCACGAAATGATGCGCTTGATGTCGCAGAAATGATCCGTGCCCAAATTGAGGTTATTTCGATTGAATTACAGATTGATGTATCGGTGAGTATGGGAGTAGCGGTAGGAGCAGAAAACTGGCTGACGTTATTTCAAAAAGCCGATACCGCCTTACTCCAGTCGAAAGCCAAAGGAAAGAATCGGGTGGAAGCAGCGCTTTCATAATGATCATTTAACTATAAAAAAAGGATGAATAAGTCGACCTTATTCACCCTTTATAGAAACGAAATGGTGGCTTAACTTAACTCAACATCGGCTTTAAGAAACGCCCCGTATGCGAAATCTCCACTTCGGCCACTTGTTCTGGTGTACCTTCGGCAATAATCTGACCGCCACCCGCACCACCTTCTGGCCCAAGATCAATCACCCAGTCTGCGGTTTTAATCACATCCAGATTATGCTCAATCACCACAATGGTATTTCCTTTGTTGCGAAGCTCATGCAAGATGTCGAGCAGCTTGGCAATATCATGAAAATGCAGGCCAGTCGTCGGTTCATCTAGCACATACAGGGTTTTGCCCGTATCGCGTTTGGCCAGCTCACGTGCCAGTTTCACACGCTGCGCTTCACCACCAGAGAGTGTGGTGGCTGCTTGGCCTAAACGGATATAGCCCAGCCCCACTTGGGTAAGAGTTTCCAAACGACGATGAATCACTGGAATGGCACTAAAGAATTCGGCACCATCTTCTACCGTCATCTCCAGTACGTCAGAAATATTTTTACCTTTGTAGGTCACTTCCAGTGTTTCACGGTTATAACGTTTGCCATGACAGGCATCACACGGTACATACATATCGGGTAAAAAGTGCATTGCCACTTTGATCATGCCGTCACCTTCACAGACCTCACAGCGACCGCCTTTAACATTAAATGAAAAGCGACCAGCCGCGTAGCCACGTGCCTTGGCTTCTGGCGTCTGTGCAAATAACTCACGAATAGGGGTGAACAATCCGGTGTAGGTGGCCGGGTTTGAACGTGGGGTACGGCCAATCGGACTCTGATCGATATCCACCACCTTGTCCAAATGCTGTAAGCCATTAATCGAATCGAATTTTTCTGCGGTAAGCGTGGTGGCCCCATTTAACTGAGTGGCAGCCAATGGCAGCAAGGTCCGGTTAATGAGGGTCGACTTGCCCGAACCCGATACACCCGTCACACAGGTCATGATGCCTAGTGGAATTGTTAAATCCACATTTTTAAGGTTATGTCCGGCTGCACCGCACAGTTTAATGGTCTGATCTGGTGTAGGCGAACTCAAACGCTGCGCCGGCACGGCGATTTTAAGCGCGCCTGAGAGGTATTGCCCGGTGAGAGAGTCCTGATGCTTTTTCAGTTCATCGGCTGTCCCTTCGGCAATAATTTCACCGCCATGCACCCCAGCACCCGGCCCGATATCAATAATATGATCGGCCGCACGGATTGCGTCTTCGTCGTGCTCGACCACCAGCACGGTATTGCCCAAATCACGTAAACGAATCAGGGTTTGTAGCAGACGGTCATTGTCACGCTGATGCAAACCAATCGAAGGTTCATCCAGCACATACATGACACCCATCAGGCCAGCACCAATTTGTGAGGCCAGTCGAATACGCTGTGCTTCACCGCCCGACAAGGTTTCGGCTGAACGAGCCAAACTTAAATAGTTCAGACCGACACTCACCAGAAAGTGCAGACGTTCACGAATTTCTTTAAAAATTTTATCGGCAATTTCGCCTTTAGCACCCTCAAGATTCAAATCTTGATAATACTGTTCGGCATCACCAATCGACATCTGGGTAATATGTGCAATGGTTTTGTCTTTCACTTTCACATTTCTGGAAATTTCATTCAGACGAGATCCACCACAGGCATCACATGCAGCATTTGACAAATACTGTGCCAGATCGTCACGCACATAATTACTTTCGGTTTCACGGTAACGGCGTTCGAGATGCGTTAAAATGCCTTCAAATGGCATGACGCGGTTATGTCGACGGCCACGTTCATCGATATAACTTAAATCGATTTTTTCTTTACCGGTACCGTATAAGAATTTCTTTTGTACCTCTTTTTCAAGCGTATTCCACGGTGTATCGAGCGAGTACTCAAAATGCTCCGCAACTTTTTGCAGCATCGAATAATAATACGGGCGCTGACGATCCCAACCGCGTACCGCACCTTGACTCAGTGACAAGCTCGGATCTGGAATCAGCTTTTCTGCACTAAAATGGCTGCGCGTGCCCAAGCCATCGCAGACCGGACAAGCACCAAACGGATTATTAAAAGAAAACATCCGTGGTTCTAGCTCTGCCACAGCACGATCACATTCCGGACAGGAGTGTTTGGCCGAAAATACACGATCGGGCTGTTCGGCGTTCATCCACGATAAAATAGCCAAGTCGCCACCGAGGCGTAGTGCAGTTTCAAACGATTCTGCAATCCGGTTGCCCAAGTCATCGCGTACTTTGAAACGATCCACGACCACTTCAATGGTGTGTTTCTTCTTTTTGTCTAATTCAGGTGCCGCATCGATATCGACAATTTCACCATCGACACGAGCCCGCACAAAGCCTTGACCTTGTAGTTGTTCAAAGAGCTGTGAATATTCACCTTTACGCTCACGCACGACAGGTGCCAGCAGCATCAGTGCTGTACCTTCTTCTAAGGCTTTGACTGCATCGACCATTTCGGAAACGGTTTGTGCCACCATCGGCAAATCGTGTTCTGGACAATAGGGCGTTCCGACGCGTGCATAGAGCAAACGTAAATAATCATAAATTTCGGTAATGGTTCCCACAGTCGAACGCGGGTTATGGCTTGTCGATTTTTGCTCAATGGCAATTGCAGGACTGAGGCCTTCAATTGCATCGACATCAGGTTTTTCCATTTGCGATAAAAACTGACGCGCATAAGCCGATAACGATTCCACATAACGGCGTTGGCCTTCGGCATAAAGCGTATCAAATGCAAGAGATGACTTGCCAGAGCCTGAGAGTCCCGTAATCACCACAAATTTATCACGTGGGATATCGAGAGACACATTTTTTAGGTTATGGGTACGTGCACCTCGAATACGGATATGGCTTTGGCTCATAAATCGATCCTAAAATGAATTTTTAAAAGAGGTATATGATAGCGCATGAAAAATGTTCAAGCCCAAACTTTTCATTTTTGTGCGACATTTTGTGTCGGAGTGTCTGATTGGCAGGAGAAACCATCATACTGAGATCCGTCATGGCACGGCACACCGTACCATGAGGCAAACTTAGATTATTTAATTAGCGGCGATATGCAGTTGCACCGAAACGACCTGCAAAAATCGTAACCAGCATTCCAATAAACAATCCAATGAACGACCACAACGCAGTTTTGGCAGCCGCTTTGGCAGCAGCAGCAGCCTGCTCACGGACTTGCTCTTTTAACTGTTCGTATTTTTTCTCTGAATTATTGATGTTGACGGTCAAATCGTTAAAGAAGGTTTGAACTTTAACTGTGGCTTGAGTACGTGCCTGCATAAAGTTTTCTGCGGCTTGATCAGCTTCAGCAGCGGTAAATGATGGATTGTTGGCCATAATGGCTTTTTTCACATCGTCTTTACTGATGGCAGCATTGATGGTTTGTACGCGTTGCTCGATAGTGGTTAACAGATTTTTGGTGATTTCTTTGTACTGACTCGGATTCAGCGCCACTTGTTTCACGGCTTCTTCCGTCTGTTTTTTTGCCCAGTCAACTTGTGAACTTAAGTAATTCGGTTGAAGCTCTGGCACTTTACTTTTTTCAAGTGCTTGAGCAATTTTAGAATCAGTGCCATCGGTCAGGTCAGAGATAGAGGGAATGACGTTGTCTAAAATATTGTTTTCTTTAATCAGTTCGACCGAGCCTTTGCCAATGCCAGAGGCAAGTGTTCCGGTCACACTGGCAATTGAGCCGACTGTATTGGCTGTTGTTTTAACTGCACTGTTTAAAGTCATAATACTTAAGATCAGACCAATGAGCAGTGACAATGCCCAGACCAAAAATCCATGCATGCCACCATCTAAACCTGCGAACTTACCCGCCAGATAAGCACCAATGCCAAGGCTGACCAGTAACGAGATGAGCGTCCAAATGGTCACCACTGTGCCAGAGCCATTGGAAATGTCATCGTGCGACATCGGGTCGAGTAAAGAAAATCCAAGCGCAGCGCCGAGTAATGAAAGCAAAAAGGAGATTGCAAGTACAGCGAGTACACCTGCAAAGATACTGGCCCAAGAAATTGCTTTAACAAATGTGCGATTGATAGTGTTATCCATTATTGTGTCCTTATTGAGTAAATAGTTGTTGGATTTCTCACGTGTTTTTGGAGCAAACACGTCAATAAGCTGTATTTATATTAATCACTCAAATCGTGTTTGACTGTTTAAAAAAAGAATTTTTTGTGATTTTTTACACAATTTGTAACGTATTCATGTAACTTTTTATGTCAGCGTCATCTGGTATTTATTTTCAGTCAGCTAGAGCTTTCATGAGTATCAAAACGGTCAGGTTCACAATTTATTCTGTTCAGCAATCATCTAATATGGCTATAGTGAGCGTTATCACATTGAATACAATAAACAAGAAGGGACACCATGCTCGCACTAATTTTGATTGCGCTGATTGCACTGCTGCATGTTTATATTCTGGTGGTCGAAATGTTTTTGTGGGATCGGCCTTATGGCTTAAAAGCCTTTGGAAATACGCCTGAAAAAGCCCGAATCACCAAAGTGATGGCACAAAATCAGGGCTTATATAATGGTTTTTTAGCAGCCGGTCTTTTTTGGGCATTGTGCGCGCCCGAAGCGTTATTTGTTCCACTCGCGAGCTTTTTTCTGGGTTGCGTATTGGTGGCTGGCCTCTATGGCGGCATGACCGCCAATAAAAAAATCTTTTTTATTCAGGCATTACCTGCATTTTTAGCACTGTTAAGTGTTTATCTACTATAGCGTGTAGCGGTAGGCTTCATTTTGGCGTTTAATCTGCATATGTTGTTTCAACTCAGCAAATAAAGTGACGTATTGGCATGCTTGGTTTGTTTTTTAAATGCACCCTAGGTGCAGCAGTTGTGCTGCTCATTTCCATTTTATCTAAAAGCAAGACCTTTTATATTGCGGGCTTGGTGCCGCTTTTTCCGACCTTTGCTTTGATTGCGCATATCATTGTATTTGGTCAGCAAGGTGCTGAGGCACTGCGTAAAACGGCGCTATTTGGTTTATGGTCACTGATTCCCTATGCAATCTATCTGGGGATGGTGTATTTTCTGGCTGAACGGGTCTCGATTGGGTGGTGCTTAAGTGTGGCGACACTGGCGTGGGTACTGGCTGCAGGTCTTCTGTTATTGGGCTGGAATACTTATTTTAATTAATATGAATTATCGTATATTTAATATATAGAGGAGATGACCGAAATGATCGTCAGAACATGGCATGGATGTGTACCACTATTACATGCTGAAGACTTTGCCTTACATTTGCAGCGTACAGGCGTAAAACATGCAAAGACAATTGCAGGAAATCAGGGTGCTTTTGTAAAACAGGTTATTCAGAATCAGTGGGCCCATTTTTTTCTGGCGACTTACTGGGATGATTTAAGCTCAATCAAGGCATTTGCAGGTGACGATTATCAGATTGCAGTCACGTATCCAGATGATGAGCAATACGAATTAATTTCAGATCCCTATGTTTTTCATCATGCAGTGAGTACACAAACCGAACTTTAATCTTGCCATAACAGCAGATTCAATTTGTGACTCACTTTTGATAGATGATTTTAGTTGGATAAGCCTAACCACTGACGCTGATGGTAGGCGCTGTCCCAAAACAGCCATTCTAGCTTGGCACCCATGGTATAGGCCACATGCATTTTTTCTAGCGTATCGGCGTCGCAGCGCGCTGCAACCTTATCGACGGTTGCAATCACATTACGCACCGCGGTGTGAAATTCTTCACCCGCATAGGTATCAATCCATGCCTGATACGGATTATTTGGCACCGACTGACTGACAATGGCACGGCCGACTTCGGCATAAATCCAGAAACAGGGCAGAAGCGCTGCCAATACCACAGGATAACTTTCAGACCACGCCGTCGCAGTCAAAAATGACGTGTAATGATGACAAGCCAAAGTTAGTGGTGTCGACTCAAAGGTTTCTTTACTCACATTAAATGCCGTCATAAAGTCATTGTGCAGACTACGCTCAACCACAATCGCGATTTTAGCAGCTTCAGAAAACTGCATCACGTCGTCTGCATCGTAAGCTTTGGCGGCTGCCACTGCCAAGGCACGACCATAGGCCAACAAATAATGCGCATCCTGAATCACATAATGACAAAATGCCTCAGGCGCCAATGTGCCAGCAGCCAGTTCCTGATTAAACGGTAAATTGAGGATCTGCTCATATAACGCGGTATTTTTTTGCCAAAGTAATTGAGTAAAGCTCATAAGTCGTCTGCTCTAAATCCGATTTTTTGCGTGCCAAGAACTATAACAAAAATCGATCGGCCTGAGCGTTGTAAACCACTTTATTAATTTAGACTTAATATTTTGCGTAAAAGTGATAAATGTCATCTGCTTTCAGCTAAAAAACGCGCATAATACATCCCGAAATTCTAATACTTGATCTTATTTTGATTTAGGGCATTCATGAAGCATTTTCGTTTTTCCATTTTCTTTACCGTCATCTGTCTGGCGTTATCGGCGTATTGGGGCTATACCCATGGTCCGGAAGCAGGCATTTCGACCATGTTTAAAGCACTCACCATTACCGCTATTCTGGCGGTGATGGAAGTGTCGCTGTCGTTTGATAATGCAGTCGTCAATGCGTCTGTTTTGCGTGGTTGGGATCATTTTTGGAAAATGCTTTTTCTCACTGTCGGCATCTTAATTGCCGTATTTGGTATGCGTTTGATTTTTCCGGTGGCCATCGTGGCGGTCACCGCCGACATGGGCATGATTGAAGTGGCCCAAATGGCACTGAATGATCCAAAAACCTATTCTGCACGCCTGATGGAACATCATGCTGAAATTGCAGCATTTGGTGGAACGTTCCTGCTCATGGTGTTTTTAAACTTCTTTTTCGACGACGGCAAAGACACTCACTGGTTCAAATGGATTGAAGCCAAGCTGGCCAATCTGGCGAATGTGCCGGCAATGTCGGTCTTTATTGCCTTGGTTGCGCTGCTGATCATGGCAACCTATGTGGCCGACGACAAACGCCTTGTGGTGACGATGGCGGGTATCTGGGGGCTGGTGGTCTATATCGGTGTTCAGGTGTTGAGTCACTTACTCGGCGGCGAGCCTGAAATTGATGAAAATGGCAATGCAGTATCGCATGATGCTTCTGGGGCATCTAAGGGTGTGATTAAAGCGGGTTTTGGTGGTTTCTTATATCTTGAAGTGCTCGATGCATCGTTCAGTTTCGACGGTGTGATTGGTGCTTTTGCTATTACCAGCGATGTGGTGATTATTATGCTTGGTCTGGCCATTGGTGCCATTTTTGTGCGCTCGATGACCGTTTATCTGGTCGAAAAGGGCACTCTCGATGCATACATTTACCTCGAGCACGGTGCGCATTATGCCATTGGTGCCTTGGCCTTTATCATGCTGGCAAGTGGGACTGGTGTACACGTACCTGAGGTGGTTACAGGGTTGATTGGTGTTGCGTTTATTGTATGGGCTGTCTTGGCTTCGATTCGATACAGCAAGCATCACGCGCAAACCGATTAAGCTGGCTTTCAGTTAGCTTGCGTAGTCTAAAAAGGGTGCTTCGGCACCCTTTTTTATCAGGTATCAGAATTTCGTCAATTTAGGCGAAGTTTAATCTTGAATCCTCTATAATTTGATTAAGTTTAGATAAGCGTGTCGATATGATGAATGCGTTGGAGCGTCGCTCAACCTTTGCATTAAGCAGTATTTTTGCCTTGCGTATGTTGGGTCTGTTCATGATTATTCCTGTATTTTCAATTGCAGGGCAGTCCTATCAATACGCAACGCCCGCCTTAATTGGTCTTGCAGTCGGTATTTATGGTTTGAGTCAGGCCATTTTGCAAATTCCGTTTAGCCTGATAGCCGACCGCTTTAGCCGTAAACCGCTCGTGGTGCTGGGTTTGTTGCTGTTTGCTTTAGGCGGCGCGGTCGCGGCCATGTCGGACACCATTTATGGCGTGATCATCGGGCGTGCCATTGCTGGCGCCGGGGCTGTATCGGCGGTCGTCATGGCCTTGCTGGCCGATGTAACACGTGAAGAGCAGCGTACCAAAGCCATGGCCGCGATGGGCATGAGTATTGGTTTATCTTTTGTGGTGGCGTTTAGCCTAGGGCCTTGGCTCACCAGTCTGGTGGGCATTTCCGGACTATTCTGGGTCACCACCCTGATGGGACTGGTGGCAATTTCGATGCTGCTATTGGTGCCTAAAGTCACGCGTCATCATAAAAATTATCAGCAGGGTTATCTGGCTCAGCTTAAACAAGTTATCAAGATGGGCGATTTAAACCGCTTGCATGTGTCGGTATTTTCACTGCATTTGTTACTTACCGCGATGTTTATTTATGTGCCTTCTCAACTGATTGAGTTTGCCGATATTCCACTTTCCAAACATGGCTTAGTGTATTTGCCGCTACTTGTGGTGAGTTTGTTTTTTGCTTTTCCAAGTATCATTGTGGCAGAAAAATATCGCAAAATGCGCGGCATCTTCCTGACCGCCATTGCCGGTATTATTGCAGGTTTGCTCATTCTGATTTTTGGTTATGAGTCGAAGTATGTACTCTTAACAGGCTTGGGTATTTTCTTTATTGCATTTAACGTGATGGAAGCGCTGTTACCGTCTTGGTTATCGAAATCTGCCCCGATTCAATCTAAAGCCACCGCTATGGGCATCAATGCCAGTAGCCAGTTTTTGGGTGCCTTTTTTGGTGGTACGCTGGGTGGACAATTGCTGATGCTGCACAACACTTCACTGGGTTGGAGTATCTTGGCCGTGATTGCTATACTGTGGTTGCTGGTGAGCTTCGGGTTGGCGCAGCCGCGCTATTTGTCGTCGATTGTATTGCCTTTACCTGAGGTAACTCACACAGCCGAGTGGACGTCTAAACTGCTGGCGATCCGCGGAATTGAAGAAGTCGTGGTGATGACCGAACAGCGTGTAGCGTATATAAAAGTGGATAAACGCGTCATCGATGATGCTGCGCGACAACATTTAACGCAGTTGTTGGGGTCAGAGGTAGCCATTTAATCATAACTCTTATAAAGTAAAAGACAGAAATAGATAGGAAGATTAAAGCTCATGCGTGGTGTGAATAAAGTAATTTTAGTTGGGACCTTGGGCCGTGACCCGGAAACCAAAACGTTTCCAAATGGCGGGTCATTGACTCAATTTTCGATTGCAACCAGCGAATCGTGGACAGATAAAAGTACGGGTGAGCGTAAAGAGCAAACCGAATGGCATCGTATTGTGTTGAATAACCGTTTAGGTGAAATTGCACAGCAATACCTGCGTAAAGGTTCAAAAGTGTACATTGAGGGTTCGTTACGTACCCGCCAGTGGACAGATCAAAACGGTCAAGAGCGCTATACCACCGAAATTCGTGGCGACCAGATGCAAATGCTTGATACACGTAGCCAAGGCGAGCAGCCTATGGGTGGTGGTCAGGACTACAACCAGCCACGCTTTAACAACAATGCACCGCAACAAAACACCGGCTACAACAACCAAGGCGGTGGTTATAACAACAAAAACAACGCTGGTGCCAATCAAGGTGGCGGTTATGGCAACAATGCTGCGGGCAATCAAGGTGGTTATGCACCTAAAGCTCCACAGCAACCAGCTCCAGCAGATCTAGACGACGACTTACCGTTCTAAAATACATGACTTAAAAACCTCACCTTGCGTGAGGTTTTTTTATCCCTGAATTTTTATATTTTTAGAAAATATGATGATCTGAGCTATATCGTACACACTATTTTTTACTTAAATTAAAGAAAATATCGAAGCGCGGTAAGTAAAAATAATAAATCAAAACATCCAATTAGCCCTAACGCGTTTAGGAGCGCACTGATCCGAATCGTTTTTTAGCACTATTTTGGTGCAAAAAAATAAGATTGGCTCCCAATTACCATAGACAAATGGCTCTCGTTTATTGGCCACCAAAAAGACACATTAGATTCATTAGAAGTATGCATACGGAAACGTTCGATTGGGCCTTATACAGGCAGTTAAAGCCGGCATGGCCCAGTCAACAACAGGTTAAAAGGAGAGGCGCACTGCAAAGGCGATGTTGCAGGCCTCTGCTTTTGAGGTATTAAGGAAAATAGTTATGGCAGCGCTCAAAACAGCGACTGAATCAGGCCAAGCCGAAGGGCTTAAAAGTGGCTTGAAGTCGCGTCACCTCACCATGATTTCAATTGCCGGCGTGATTGGCGGCGCTTTATTTGTGGGCTCGGGCAGTGTGATTTATTCTGCGGGCCCCGCAGCGATTTTAGCTTATGCCATTGGGGGATTGCTGGTTTTACTGATTATGCGAATGCTCGGTGAAATGGCAGTCATGAATCCAGACAGCGGATCATTTTCTACTTATGCCGATCGTGCGATTGGGCGTTGGGCTGGTTTTACCATTGGCTGGCTGTATTGGTGTTTCTGGACTTTACTCATGGGTTGGGAAGCCTATGTGGCCGGTAAGATTCTCAACAGCTGGTTCCCGTTTATCCCCATTTGGGGCTATATGCTGATGGTGATTATTGGCTTGGTCTGGGTCAATCTGCAAGACGTGAAAAACTACGGTGAATTTGAATTCTGGTTTGCCTTGATCAAAGTTATTGCAATTGTATTGTTCTTGGTTGTGGGAAGCTTGGCTATTATGCATTTATGGCCATGGGGTGAACCTGCTGTAGCAGGCATGACCAACTTAACTGCACAAGGCTTTATGCCCGGGGGCTTTTCATCGGTAGTCACGGCATTGCTTGGGGTCATGTTTGCCTATATGGGCGCCGAGATTGTGACCGTTGCAGCCGCAGAATCAAAAAATCCGGCACGTGAAATCCGTAAAGCCTCAAATTCGATTGTGTGGCGGATTATTCTGTTTTATGTCGGCTCGATGTTTATCACTGTGTGCTTGATTCCACACAACAATCCATTGTTAAAAGACCCAACATGGGGAACCTATAGCGTCACGCTGTCTGCGCTTGGTATTCCAGAAGCGCGTCATATTGTGAACTTTGTGGTGCTGACTTCGGTGTGTAGCTGCTTTAACTCGGCACTTTATACCTGCTCACGCATGATGTTTTCATTGTCTAAGCGTGGCGATGCACCAAAAGCGTTTTCAAAAACCAACCGTAACAGCAGTCCATGGGTTGGGGTCATTTTCTCAAGTATTTTCTCTATCGTGGCGGTGTACCTCACAGCCAGTGAAAGCATGAATGTATACGATGTTCTTATGCTGGCAACCGGCACGGTGGCATTGTATGTGTATCTTGCCGTGGCATTTTCTCAGCTACGCATGCGTAAGAAAATCGAAGCCGAAGGTAAAGCCATCGACTTTAAAATGTGGTTATTTCCATGGTTAACCTATCTGGTCATTTTCATCATCATTGGTGCGATTGTGACCATGTTGATTGAAGGAACATATTTTAAAGAGGTGATTTACACCACAGGACTGGCGCTGGTGATTGTGGCGCTGGGCGTACTGACCCACAAATTTAACTGGGGAAAGGAAGCTCGCCAACACATGCTGCAAGAAAATAAAAACTCAGTCAGCTAAATCATCTGGCTTAAAAAAAGAACCTCTTCAAGAGGTTCTTTTTTTTTTATCTGTCAATTCTGCTGGCTTGCCGTTATGAGCGGGTTGGAATATTGGCTTCGCGCAAACACTGTAGCAACACCCCAAAGGCCATGACCATGTCTTTTTCACTCACACAGGCAAAGCCCATGAGTAGGCCACGTTCGGCATGGGCATGCGCGTGCATATAATATTGCGACAATGCCCGAACCTTAATGCCGCGCTCGAGTGCAGCCGAGGCAACCGCAACGTCATCGCAATTGTCGGGCAATTTAAGCACCAAATGCAAACCAGAATCGTCGTTGTATTCATGCAAAAATTCTGGGCCTAAATAACGCTTAATCAGATCGACCAGATAAGCACGCCGTTTGCCGTACAACAGCCGCATACGGCGAATGTGTGCTTCGTAGTGGCCTTCCCGAATAAACTCGGCCAATGCCTTTTGCTCAAGCAAATGCCCGCCGCGATAAAGCTCGGCAGCTAATATCCGTAAAGATGAAAACAGTGGCTTTGGCACCACCAAATAGCCAATGCGTAAGGCAGGGTAAATGGTTTTACTAAAGGTACCCATATAAATTACGGGCGCGTCACTTTCGAGGCCCTGTAAAGACGGGTAAGGCTGCCCGGAAAAACGAAATTCACTGTCGTAATCGTCTTCTACAATCCAGCTACCGTAGCGCTTGGCCAAATTGAGCAAAGATTTGCGGCGCTCAAGACTCAAATGCGACCCCAGCGGATACTGATGCGACGGCGTCACAAAAATCAGTTTGGGGGGCTGTTCGGGATACTGCTTGGGAACAATACCATCGGCATCGACCGGCATGGGTTGAATATTCAGTCCATTGATGCGCAATGTATTGCGCATGCCCCAATAGGCTGGATCTTCAATCCAGACCGGATCGCCAATGTCGCTCAGCGCACGTGACACCAGATCAATCGCCTGATGAATACCTTCGGTAATAATGATCTGATCGGGATCACACTGTACCGAGCGCGCCACGCGCAGATAATCGGCCAAGGCGCTACGCAGTTCGGTGCAACCGCCTGCATTACTGTAAATCAGGTGATGAATATCTGGCTCGCGACTTAACCGCGCCTGAATACGGCTAAAAATATGATGTGGGAATTCGGTCACATCTGGCGCACCCGGCACAAATGCACCCCATTGGTAAGGCGAGGCACCAGCATAACCAATCAGTTGGCTACCGCGCTGCGACAATTGATACGAGCGCGGCGGATTCCGCAGCCCCACGCGCTGTTTGCCGTTGGGCGTGTTTAAAAAGGCTTCGGGTAACTGCTCGGCCACCCATGTGCCATGTCCGGTTTTTGCTTCCAAATAGCCTTCAGCCTGAAGCTGTTCGTAGGCCGATAACACTGTATTTCGTGAAACATGAATTTCTTTGGCGAGGTCACGTGAAGCCGGCAAACGCGTTTTTGGGGGTATAACACCTTCAACAATCGCGCCTTGCAAACAGCGAAATAAACGTTGATGAAGTTTTCCGTCTACATCTTGTTGTAAACGTTGTAATAAATGATCGCCCAGCAAACTACGCAATTGGCTCTCTCCCTGAGTTGATAAATGGCTCTCGTCAGTCGACGCAAGACGCGCGAAATTACAGTGGTAGACAGCTATTGTAAAGCATCCTGTAAAAGATGGCGGGAATGTGTGACCAAAGCTGTAATGAATAACACTAGAGGATAGATAGATGGACACTAAACATTCTGCACTTAATCAGCGTAAACAGCAAGCAACTCCACGTGGTGTGGGTGTGATGTGCCAGTGGTATGCAGACAAGGCTGAAAACGCCACAATCTGGGATGCACAAGGCAATGCCTTTACCGATTTTGCAGGCGGTATTGCGGTGTTAAATACGGGTCATCGTCATCCGAAAGTGATTGCTGCCGTTCAAGCACAGCTTGAAAAATTCACACATACTGCTTATCAGGTTACACCATACGAAAGCTATGTATCGCTTGCAGAGCGTATCAATGCACTTGCACCGATTGCAGGCCCTGCCAAAACCGCATTTTTCACTACAGGTGCAGAAGCGGTTGAAAATGCAGTTAAAATCGCACGCTCATACACGGGTCGCCAAGGCATCATTACCTTTGGTAATGCGTTTCACGGCCGTTCATTCATGACCATGGCCATGACCGGTAAAACAGCACCTTACAAACGCGATTTCGGTTTAATGCCGGGCGGTGTGTTCCATGCGCGCTATCCAGTTGCATCACGTGGTATCAGTGTCGATGCCGCAATGGAAAGTATCGACAACATTTTCAGTGAAGACGTTGCACCGCACGACGTTGCAGCGATTGTACTTGAGCCAGTACAGGGCGAAGGCGGCTTTAATATTGTACCGGCCGATTTCTTAAAACGCGTGCGCGCACTCTGTGACAAACACGGTATTTTACTGATTGCCGATGAAGTACAAAGTGGTTTTGCCCGTACAGGTAAAGTTTATGCGATGGATCATTACGAAACCAAAGCAGATCTCATCACCATGGCCAAGAGCTTGGGCGGTGGTTTCCCGATTTCAGGCGTCGTTGGCCGTGCAGAAGTGATGGATGCACCAAACCCGGGTGGTTTGGGCGGAACCTATGCAGGTAACCCAATTGCGGTTGCAGCAGCACACGCGGTGATTGATGCCATCGAAGAAGAGCAACTGTGCGAACGTGCCAATGTACTCGGTGCAGAGCTGGTGAGCGTACTTGAGCAGCTTCAGCAAGCAACCGATCAGGCGATTATCGATATTCGTGCTTTAGGCTCAATGGTTGCCGCAGAATTTGAAACAGCGGAACAGGCCAAAGCCGTACAAACCTATGCCATGGAGCATGGCTTGTTATTACTTACCTGTGGTAAATATGCCAACGTCATCCGTTTCTTGTATCCATTGACGATTCCGACTGAACAGTTCCGTTCTGGTCTTGAAATCTTGAAACAAGGTGTTTTAGCGTTGAATGCAGAAACCCACAGCACAGCAGTTGGACAAACAGCATGATTCAAGAAAGTTTACAGTATTTACTCGCACATCCGGATATCTCGTTTACTGCACCTGCAACAGGCACAGCAATTGAGGTCAAAGATGCCGCGACAGGTGTATCACTGGCTTGGGTAAAAACCAGTGACCGCGCCGCTGTAGAAGCCGCAATTCAACGTTCGGAAAAAGCGCAAGCGGCGTGGAAAACCCAAACCGCCTTGCAGCGCGCCGATATCTTGTGGGCGTGGCACCACCTTATGCTTGAGCATAAGGAAGATCTGGCACAGATTTTAACTGCCGAGCAAGGCAAGCCACTGGCAGAAGCGCGTGGTGAAATTGGTTATGCTGCTTCGTTTATTCGCTGGTTTGCAGAGCAGGCGCGCCGCATTGATGGCGAAATTTTACCGCCAACCGTTGCGCATCAGCGTTTACTGGTGATCAAGCAGGGCATTGGTGTTACGGCAGCCATCACACCGTGGAACTTCCCGGCGGCCATGATCACCCGTAAAGCAGCGCCGGCCATTGCTGCCGGATGCTCAATGCTGGTGAAGCCGGCAGACCTGACACCACTGACAGCCTATGCGCTCGAAGTACTGGCTTTAAAAGCAGGCTTGCCACAAGATGTATTGCTCAACATTAGCGGTGATGCAGTGGAAGTGGGCAAAACCCTGTGTGAAAGCGATGTGGTCAGAAAGCTCAGCTTTACAGGCTCTACGCCAGTGGGCCGTATCTTGATGCAGCAGTGCGCACCAAGCATCAAGAAACTCTCGCTTGAGCTGGGCGGTAATGCGCCGGTGATCATTTTTGACGATGCCAACCTAGAGCAGGCGGTTGCAGGCATTATGGCCAGCAAATTCCGTAACAGCGGTCAAACCTGTGTCTGTGCCAACCGTATTTACGTTCAAGCGGGTATCTATGACCAGTTGACCGAACGTCTGACTCAAGTTGTGGCAGGCTTACGTGTGGGCGATGGCCGTGAAGATGGCGTGACGCAAGGGCCACTGATCGACGAGCGTGCCGTAGCCAAAGTGCAGTCGCATATCGACGATGCCACCCAAAAGGGCGCTAAGGTCGAAATCGGCGGTAAACTCGCGCCGCAGGGCGGCACCTTCTTTGAACCGACGGTACTCAGTGGTGTTACCCAAGACATGCGTGTTGCTAAAGAAGAAACCTTTGGCCCGCTGGCTGCGTTATTCCGCTTTGAAACCGAAGCGCAAGCCATTGAAATGGCCAACGATACCGAGTTTGGTCTGGCTGCGTATGTGTTTACCCAAAATGCAGCGCGTCAGTGGCGCGTGGGCGAAGCACTTGAGTACGGAATGGTTGGGGTCAATACCGGCGCTATTTCCAATGAAGTGGCACCATTTGGTGGGGTGAAACAGTCCGGTTTAGGTCGTGAAGGTTCCCAGCACGGAATTGAAGAATATTTGGAAATGAAATACCTGTGTATCGATGTTTCTGAGTAGGTTTCATAGCTGATCCTTTAAAACCCGTTATGCCCATTCATAACGGGTTTTTTATTGTTCGACAAAACCCGAAGGCAGGAGCAGCCTGATCAGTTTGGTCAACGCCAAATGCTCGTCATACACCGTGCTGTATTCAGGACGTTGAAGCAGAGCCAAAGAAAAGGCCCTTTATCAATTTTGATAAAGAGCCGTACGCTGTTGTTTCATTATTTTCATGCACTGATTGTTTGGAACCCTCATTTAATTAATGTGATGTGGTTCTCATTTTTGAAGCATGATAGCTCAAAATTTAAGATGATGAAAGTGCTGTTACAAAAAAATTGGTTAATTTATCTTACTTTTTTTTATCAGCTTTTTAAATAAAGCAGAGTTTTGAGTGCCATTTTTATATCTGTAATACTTTATTGGTGAATTATTTCAATATGTATATGAAAAACCTCAAAAGATTGCCAGAGGCACGCCGCACAAAACCCTTAAATCTGGTAGTTTTTAATACCGCATTTTAAGATTTTGTGGGTCATAATCAAAAGAAATATTCTCACGAATGGAACATCATTTTGGATATCGCAATTATAGGTAGCGGCATGGCAGGCCTTGCGACCGCAAGAATTTTAAAAGATGCAGGACATGCAATCACGATATTTGAAGCCCTTCCTGGTCGAGGAATGGATAGCCATAGTATTGAATTTGAGGGTGGAAACATCGATGCACCACTGCGTGTGATGAATCCGTATTTATGGAAAAATACCTTAAGTTTGGCCACGCACCTGGGTATGACCATGTTTCCGGTACGTACCTACATGGCATGTAGCTGGTTGTTTGAAGACAAAACCGAAACATGGCTGACCACAACGCGTAGCCGCATTGGAAATTTTCCAATCATTAACAACCGTAAGGGCATCAAGCAGTATGGCTGGCGACTGGTCAAAGGCATGTTGCAGCTAAAAACCGCGATTAACCAGTTTTTTAAATCTAAAAATCAAGATATTACCCTTGCCGAGTTTATTAACCGAAACGATATCGAAGAAGTGTTTTGGCATGGCGCCGTGATGCCGGTGCTGTATACCATCTGTACCTGTAACCCCAAAACCATTGGCGACTGGCCTGCAAAACCACTTTTGACCTTTTTACGTCAGTTGACCGATGGCGATGCCTTGCTGCGTATGCAAGGCGGCACGCCGGCATTTGTCGACCGTTTGATTCAAGGTATCGACATCCGTAGTGGCTCTGCGATTGTGAAGGTTGAACAGCAAGGCGAAAAAGTACTGGTCGAAAATGATCAGGGCGAACAGCAGTTTTTTGATCGTGTGGTAGTGGCCACACCAACCGATAAAATTGATGTGTTTTTAAATACTACACAGTTTGCAGACGATTTGGCGCTGTTAAAGCAATTCCGTTTTGAGCAGGGTGATCTGGTGATTCATACCGATAGCACCGTAATGCCGCCAAAGCGTAAGGACTGGTCAGTACTGAGCTACATGATGGACCGTAAGTTTACCCGTCAACAGTTTACTGTATGGATGAACGCCGTCGAGCCAAGTTTGGTGGGTAAATCTCCCGTATTTCAAACGTGGCGCCCGGTTACTCCAATCGATCCGAAAAAAGTGATTTCGTCGGTGAAGCTGACGCGTGCTGTGGTCGATTCGCAAACTGTAGCGCTTAACCAAGAGCTGCAACAGCGCCACAAAGATCCAGAGCGTAAAGTGTTTTACTGTGGTTCGTGGTCGTGTGATGGCTTACCGATTTTAGAATCGGCAGTGACCTCTGCCATGAATATTGCAGAAATTTTTGGTGCGCCGCTGCCATTTGTCGGGGTTAAACCTAAAGTAGAAGTGGCACCGCAACTGGGCTATTAAGTCTGGTTATTAGGTGAGTAAACCATGAAGCTACCGCACGCCCTGACACGCCGCCTACCGCATAAATATGCCATCAATGCGGCGGCGCTGGGCGATGCGCGCGCACTGGCATGGAGTAATCTGGGGTACTGGAAAGAGACCGCCGACTACCCAACGGCCTGTGCACAACTGGCCGATCAACTGGCCGCTGCGGTCAGCTTAAAGCCGCATGACCGCCTGCTCGATCTGGGCTGTGGTCAGGGTGCCAGCTTACAGCACTGGCTGAGCGTGCATCATGTTCAGCATGTCACGGGCGTGGAACTACAGCCGGCACAGGTAAAGCGGATGCAAAGCCAACTGGCCGCAGTCGATCAGGTATTACAAGTGTCTTTTCTGGCGCTCGATCCGGCTGTTTTTTCACAGCCCTTCGATGTGGCTTTATGTATCGATGCTGCCTATCACAGCCCTTTGGCGGCATTTTTAACGTCCACCAAACGCGTACTTGCCACACACGGACGACTGGGCTTTCATACCCTGATGCTTTCAGCGCAGTGGTATAAATTATCGATGTGGCAAAAACAGAAATATTATTATTTACTTCGGGCGGCCGATGTCGATTTAAGACAATTACACGACCAGCAGCGCCTTGAGCAAAGCCTTGAGCAGCAAGGCTTTAAATTATTATCACTGCGTGATATCAGTACACCGGTTTTAAACGGATTTGCAGACTACATTACACAGCGGCAGGGTACATCAGATCACACACTCGACCTGCTAAAAATACAGATGACCGCGAAGCTATGTCGATATTTATATGACGATGGCGTGATTCGTTACGTCGAAATTGCCGCAGAAAAGCAATAAGCGAAGAAAATAAAATAGAGAAAGAGAAGAACAACAGAAGGGAAGATGGTGCCGGCACACGGATTCGAACTGTGGACCTACTGATTACAAGTCAGTTGCTCTACCAACTGAGCTATGCCGGCATCTTTGAATAGGCTGAATTTTACAGGAAGCTTAGCAAAGGTCAAGTATTGCGCGGTGTTATCTGCATAAACTGTGTGCAATTGCAGCACATACTGGCCTACATAGAAAAAAATTGTGCTTTTGAATTCATGCATTTCGCCCTATAGTCAAACCAAGAAACATAAAAAAGAGAAAAACAGCATGAGCGAGGAAGCGCATTCGATTGGTCTGTTGGCGCCTGTGGTGTTGCTGGCGGCGGCCGTTATTGCGGTGCCGATATTTAAACGGCTTGGTCTTGGCTCGGTACTGGGGTATCTGATTGCGGGATTGGTGATCGGGCCATTTGGGCTGGCGTTTTTTCAAGATCCGGCTTCTATTTTACACATTGCCGAACTGGGTATTGTGATGTACCTGTTCATTATCGGGCTTGAAATGCAGCCTTCGCATTTGTGGGGGCTGCGCCGTCAGATTTTTGGTTTGGGCACCTTGCAAATTGTGGCCTGTGCGCTGGCGCTAACCGGCACCGCCATGCTGTTTGGCCTGAAGTGGCAAATTGCCTTTATTGCAGCGGCAGGCTTTGTACTGACCTCTACAGCCATTGTGATGCAGCTTCTGGGCGACCGTGGCGATCTGAACCAGCCCAAAGGGCAAAAAATTGTCTCGATTTTGCTGTTTGAAGATTTACTGATTGTACCGCTATTGGCTTTGGTGGCCTTTATGGCGCCTACGCACGTGATTGAAACCACCAGCTCGCGCCTTGAAAGTATCGGCATTGGGTTACTTGCCATTGCTGGCCTGATTGCCGCAGGCTACTGGCTGCTCAATCCGCTGTTTCGTTTGCTGGCTGCCTCTAAAGCCCGCGAAGTGATGACCGCGGCCGCGCTGCTGGTGGTGCTGGGTGCAGCATTACTGATGCAGGTGAGTGGGCTTTCTATGGCAATGGGGGCATTTCTGGCGGGTGTGTTGCTGTCGGAGTCGACATTTCGACACCAGATTGAAGCCGATATCGAACCCTTTCGGGGAATTTTACTGGGGCTATTTTTTCTGGGTGTAGGCATGTCGCTCGACCTGACCGTTGTAAGGCAGAACTGGCCATTTATTTTGGCGGCAGTGCTGGCTTTTATGGCGGTAAAAACCCTCATGATTTATATCGTGGCACGCATGACCCGCAGTTCGCACCATGAGGCGCTTGATCGAGGGGTATTAATGGCGCAAGGCGGCGAGTTTGCCTTTGTGCTGTTTGCCGCGGCGGCCAGTGCACAGGTGATTGATGCCACCACCAAAGCCAATCTGACTGCCATTGTGGTGCTCTCGATGGTATTTACACCGGTGCTCGGCATTTTGCTCAAGCGCTTTACCCAAGAGAAAAGCCAGCATTCACTGGATGAGGTTGAGGTGGCTAAAGACCTTTGCGGCAGTGTGCTCTTGATTGGTTTCGGGCGCTTTGGGCAGGTCACCAGTCAGCTTTTACTGGCACGCGGGGTGGATGTGACCATTATTGATACCGATATCGACATGATTAAAAACGCCGAGAGATTCGGTTTTAAAATTTACTATGGCGACGGCTCGCGGCTGGATATTTTACAGGCCTCCGGAGCGGCACATGCCGAAGCGATCTTGGTATGTGTGAATCAGAAAGAGATGACCAATCAAATTGTCGATCTGGTGCAGCATGAGTTTCCACTGGCCAAGCTGCTGGTTCGATCTTATGACCGTGAGCATTCGCTGTATTTGGTCAAGCAAAATGTAGATTATATTTTACGCGAGACTTTTGAGTCTGCCATTGTGTTTGGCGGGGCCGTGCTGAAAGAGCTGGGTATCGATGAGCGCGAGATTCGGCAGATTACTCGCGAAATTCGTGAGCGCGATGAAGAGCGCTATGAAACCGAAATTGCAGCCGACGATATGTATGCCAGTGTGGGCATGCAATACACCAATACCCACCCACGGCCTACGGCGCCCTTAATTGCACCCAAGCATTCGGCACAGTTTTTAAATGATGCAGAAACCCAAGACGAACCCGACCAAAATGCGCCAAAGTAAGCGCAGTGAAGGAAGTGATGCAACCCGCTCACTTCCTGAATCCCTTACACCAAACACACATTTTATTTTGAGGCTGGGCCATAGCGATTGCTGTGCGTATCGCCTTCTTCAAGGGTAAAGAAAAAGATCACCATCACAATACCCACGATGGGTACCAAATTGATAAGTAATAGCCACCCCGTGCGGTTAATGTCATGCAGGCGGCGCACACTCACCGCAAGTGCAGGTATGAGCATAGTGAGCATAACGCCCCAAAACAGGCTATTTGCCAAGTTAAATACATGGCAACACACCAGCAGGCTTAAGCCGAGCAGGGCATAGCACCCCATAAATGACCAGTACTCGCGGCGGCGGGCACGGCCTTTAAAATCGAAGCTGTGCTTTATGCATTTTAACACCCAGTCCAAGGTGCGGTAGCGGGCTTGTTTTTCTAAATTTTTTTGATGCCGCGCAGCGCGTATATTGTATGCGTTGGCCTTGGTCAAAGCTGTGTGTGAATGGTCTGTTGGCGCAATAGGTGGCTCGTCGGTGGGTACATCGATAAATACCTCACTTACTTCGCCTTGCGCATCTAATTCAAAAGATACATGCATGCCCGGCATGGGGACAATCCACTCACGCCACACAGCGCCTAAAAATGAATAATGCTTTTGGTCTTCGGTACGAATAATGACGGTATTGGTTTGAACGGAATAATCGAGTATTTTGCCTTTCATCTATTGTTATCCTTATTTTTTATGATGGAATGATTTTTTTGGCGCTAGAGTTTTTTTGGGCAAGCGAACCTATGGAAAAGCATTCCAAATATTAAAAATTAAACGTAAATATGCCGTGATCTGAATTTAAGAAAAGATCATGAAGATATGGGCGATCTGCGTTTAGATAAACAGAAAGGCAAAACGAGCGGGTGCGATAAGCAAAGTAATAAACGGACGATGTGAGCCATGGTGACTACTCCTAGATGTAATTAGAAGTTCTACCGAATCACTGTCAATTGATTATGGTGGCAGAACGAAAGGGGGTTGACAGACTGGACATCTAGAACCAGCACGCGCGAACGCGTCCCCCTCCCGTTCTACCGTAAAGGGGGACGAGAAGGTTTTTACACATAAGGGTGATGCTCAGAAAAGCAAACCCCGATGCGCTAGATGAACGGTCTGTCAAAACCGACTGGCAATGTAGGCCAGTAGGGGAATGATAAAATTTAGGGTGGGTTTAGTCAATTGGATGTTTTTTCAAATTTTAAACGTTGAGTATAACTGGTGGTTGTAGCTACATTAGAACTTATATAAAGTGATTTCTTAATATGAAAAAACAAGACATATCAAATATTTATTCTGGAAAAGTAATTGCTGTATTTAATTAGCCTATAAAATGAATTTAAAATCTTATATCACAGAGATATTTATTTTTTTAATTTGACGATATATTACTTTATGGATATATTTAAAAAGATAGATAAAAATCAATTTTTAAAATATAGAAGATATTGTAAGTGAGCTAAATATTTTCTTGCATAACGTGAAGATAAATTTATATTGAAAAATGAAAGCATTAATAACAGTTGGTTGCATGACGGACCATGGTGGTCAAATTATAATTGGTGATCATACATTTTTAGTGGAAGGAAAAGCTGTCCATCTCGATGGTATGCCTCATTTTTGTCCAAAGTGTAAGATTGAAGCACGTGCTATTGCTTCAAATAAAGGATTTATGCTCGTTGGGGGTAAAAGTATTGTTGCTGTGGGGGATAAAGCAACATGTGGAGCAAAATACATAAAAATATCTGATCTTGCAGTATTATCAAATGGAATTGGTAACTCAAGAGATATAAAAAGTAGCGGAACTATTTCACCAATTAAGGCATATGGTCAACGTTTTGTATTGAAAGATGAGCTAACAGATGAGCCTTTAGCTAATGTCTGTTATGAGATTCATCAAAATGGCAATGTAATTCATGGTAAGAGTGATCACGATGGATTTACTCAATTGATTACTAGTGATCAGTTTGAGGAAATAGAAATCAGAATTATCTCTAAGGAACATAATCATGACTAGTAATCTTATATCTAATTATTTCGAAAAATTAAAAAAAATTGATGGAGATATGAAGAAAAATGCAACTGTTATAAAACTTAATACGAAAAGAAAAATGACATCGGGCGAAATCGAGATGTCGAAACTTATATTTAAAGACTCAATTGATTATTCCAAAGTTTGGATACATCTTGGAGGTTTAATACACACTCGAACAGGTAATGCTATGACACCTGCGGGTGAAATTTATTTGCCTAAAGATGAGTATTTAAATACTCCGGATTATAGTAAGGCACCTGGTGCTGATAGGCACTGGTTTATTCATGAAATGACTCATATCTGGCAGTATCAGATGGGAGTTTCTAATGGCTGGCTTGCCATAAAACAATTATGTAACGGAGGATATACGTCACAAGTTAATTCTGTCGATTCCGGAGATCGAGAGTTAAAAGCATATGATACTGACCTAGTAGGTCGAGATAAAAATAAAAAATTTCAGGATTTTAACTTTGAACAGCAAGGACGTATCATTGAGTTTTGGTTTGATGCAATGTATTTACAACATGTCAACCCTAATCGTAAACATCATCAAGTAAGTCTAAAATTGCAAGGTTATGTAGAACAAATATTGAGAAGTTTTTTATTGAATCCTTATGATAAAAAACTGCTCCCGAGATCTTGAAATGTATAAATTTATAATAAACTTAATAATTGTTTTTGCACTTATTGCATGTAACAAGCAATCAGAAGAATTAAGCACTAAGATCAAAGATACGAACTTATGCGTTTATACAAATGAGTCGAAAAATGATAATAAGGTCAGTTTTTTAGTTGAATTGGCTAAAATTAACTTTACTCAAGATTACAAAACTATTTATGAAAAATCTTTTGATAATGTCGATTTACCAATTTCGGAAAAAAGTTGTGTTTTGATTCCATTAAGTAATTTTGAAAAAAATCAGCCGTATGTGATTACTCTTGGTACTATCAATCATACATATAGAGCAAGAATTTGTGTAATAGAAAACAATAACCAGAAAATAATAAAATCTGTTGAAGATGGAAAAGATAGTTGTTAAGGCATAATTTTATTATTATAGTATAGCAAAATTTTCAATCTAGTTGCTAATCTCATTTTATCTATATGAGAATAAAAAACAAGATCGGATTGGGAGTATTACGTGAAAATTAAGAAATGAATCAAAATCAATTTATACAACTAGCAGAATCATTGCATTTAGACACTACTATTATTCACTGGATAGCACTCATTTTAACAGTGATTGGTTTATTGATACCTTTCATTACTCTGATAGAGAAATTGGGAGTGATTAACTGGATTATGAAGTGGATTTCACCAAAAATTGATTACGAAGAGGAAATTGCAATAATAGACTTGCTAACTAATTTTAAAGTTCAGATTGAGGGTGTAAATGATGATCATCCTTATGCAATAATTACTAATCAGCAAAAGGAAATAGTTTTACTAAATCGCTTTTATAACAGCCGTTTAGAGGATTTGTATCTACTTAGATATTGTATGAGTAGAAAGGAACGTAAACGAGCTTTTCGTTTATCAAGACATACTATTTTTCCTATTTTTATCAAAAAAGATCTTATTAGTAATGGTTATATTCTGCGGAAATTTGTAGTTAAGCCTTTTATTTATACTTGTTTAACTATTTGGATTTTAATATACGCCTCTATTGCATTAGGTCTTTTGTATTTATTAATGAGTTTTTACAAAGAATTAAATTTAATTCAAATTTTAGCTATATATTTATGTGCTGCTATTTTGCCCTTGAGTGTTGGATGGTTACTTGGTTTCTTGCTGGTACCCTTTCAAGCAAAATCTTTTGTAGAATTAAAAAAATATAATGAACTTTAATTATAATAATTCTTCAAGAAAAGCTCTAAAAGTAGGATTTTCTATTAAGATGCGAGAAGGAGGGTCTGCATAAAAAATCAAGATTTAGAAAATAAAATGGTTTTGTTTTATAAAGCTATTATTGAAGTCTTCTTCAGTAATATAATTTCTAGATGAAGAAGCCTGTCCTTAAAAACCTACCGTACAACTAATTGGTCCTCGTATAACCAAGCTTTAATCGAGCGTGGAAATATTTTAATCTGGTTAGGTCCTAAGATCCAATGGTATGCATATCCACAAGAATGCAAGCATGGGCGTAATCAAACTTATTCCCATACAGCGGTTTAATGCTGTTTAATGATTAAATTTCTATTCCGTCTTTCTTTAAGTATGGTCACTGGCTTTACTCAAAACCTGATTAAACTCTGTGGTTTGAATTGGTCAGCACCAGATTAATCCACCTTATGCAGCCGACAAAAGTATATTGATATTGCGATAAGCTATCAGAAAAGTCGTGATGGGTTACACCGACTCGTCGACTCTAGAGGGTTAAAATTTTTAAGTGAAGGCGAATGGAAGCGTAAGAAACATCAGCCTGAGTATCGTCGTCAATGACGCAAACTTCATATTGTTATAGATGCTAAGATCCTTCAAATACGAGTAGTTCAGCACACAACAAACAATGTGAGAGATTTACAAGTACGTGATGAGTTTCTTAAACAAATTCCACGAGATGACCAGATTGACTTCGTATATACCGATGGTGCTTATAATACCAAGAAATGTCGGCAGTTGATTTCGGATCGGCAAGCCTATGCTGTTATTCTGTCGAGAAAGAATGCGAAACCCTAGAAAGATATAAAGACCCATTCGCTACAAAGAAATGAACTACTTCGAACAGTTAAGCATTTAGGTAGGGCGATATGGCAAAAATGGTGTGGCTATCATCATCGGAGCAGTTTGGTTGAAACCAAGATGCATTGCATTAAGTTATTAGACGATAAACTCATTGCTAGGAATTTTGACAGTCAAGGTAACGAGATTCATGCATGTGTAGCAATCCTCAAGAGATTTACAGAATTAGGCAGACCTCACACTCGAGTTGTGCCTTGGATTTGATAGGTTCTGGGGGAAACCAGTCTCTGAAATGTTTGTGAAACAAAGCCACTCATAATTATAAAAAACTATTATAGTGAACAATGTTAATTCATGCTGAGCTTCCAATTACACTCGCAATTACCGTAGTGCGAGAATGACTAGTGCTTACACACCAAGATTTAATGCCTCTTTCCATTTGTATTTCCTTTAATTTTCTATGTAATTCAATCGATAATGATCCAGATGGTTCAGTGATGACCTCGATATCAGTAAAAGCTACCCCATTTCCCCAGCCAACTTTTAATGCTTTCATTACGGCTTCTTTGACGGCAAAACGTGAGGAAAACTTTTCCACCTTATTGATATTATCTTTTACTAGTGATTGCTCTTTTTTAGTAAAGTATACGTTTTTAAATTGTTTAGGAAAATTATTAAATATTTTAGAAAAATCTTCTAAATCTAAAAGATCAATTCCATGACAAATAATGTATTGGTTCATCAAAACTATCTCATTTACTATATAAAATCTTAGTCTATAAAGATCTTGGGTTTTATTTCGTTACTTCTTAAATAATCATCAATCTTCTCGTTGATATTCCATTTGGGAGGAAACCAAGGAGGGGATAGAGGTCCAGTTGAAATATATTTTTGCTTGATCCGTGTTCTTCCAGAGATGCCTAGAATCTCCGGATGAGCAAGTCGTGAATATTTATCAACTTCACAAAATAAATTTTGACAATCAATTAATTGTAAAGGACGTCCCCATAAAGAGTTAAATTTTAGATTTAATCTATCAAACTCTTCTTCTTGATGAGTTGCCATATATTTTATCAATTCAGGTTCACTTAATCCTGCATGATGTTTAAAGCATTTTCTTAATCCATCTCGTGCACCCGGACCAGGGATTACGAAATCCATTTCATTAAAGTCTGTTATTTCACTATAGTTAATATCTGTAATAAATTGATAGGCTAAAAAATCTCCTATGGTTGGGTAGCTCTTAATGAGTTCAAAGGCACTTTGCATTTTTTTTAACTTAGCAATTTTTTCTACAACTTTATCCGCCATCATTGCTTCTAATAGTTTTAAATGATTTTGGTGTTTTTGAGCATACCCATAAGCTATTTTCCCTGGAGGCATAATGTAAGCCGCTGAATAGATTCTTTTACCTTTTAACATTTCTTTTTTTAGAATAGAATCATATTTTTCAAAATTATAATCTTTGAAAGTAATTGATTCTAATGAATTTTCAAGTAGTTGCCAAGTTTCAATTTTATTAAAAAATTTAAATAACATAATTCTAAAAAAGACTTCTTCATTTGAAGATGGTAGGTCTTCTCGATAAATTACATTTTTGATTAAATATTGACTAACTCGGTCAGCAGCTCTATACGCATTCGTAAATTTATGAACCTGTATTATAGGATCTGAAGTCCATGGAGCAGCGTGTTGATATAGTCTATCAAAATAAATTTTTTGCCTTTCTGCGGCAAATCTCCAGTAAGTATCATATACAGGTGATACTTTTAGAGGCGAGAGATGGGAGTGTGATTTATCCATAGTCATTATTTTCTCTGTATATTCGCCCTTCTTACTAGTTTCAGGATTATAGTACGTATCAAGGGAAGAATTCACAGTCGACTCTGATTGCTAAGATATAGGATAGATGATTTACCCTGATAAGGATCAATTATTCAATTGCGCTAAAGCAACCAAACTCTTCAATTGTACATCATTCTTTGGAATTTTTTCTAATTTTGCTATGCCTACGAATACATTCACTTTATAGAGAGGCATATTTATCTCACTTGCCATGAATGCTCCTAACTGAGCAATACCTAAATAGTTTCCATAAGCTTTTATGAAAAGCTGTTGAGTGGCATAAAATGCATTAACTACAAGCCCTTCTTCTGTTGGTTCGAAACTCATATGCTGCATACATGGAAATTGTAATTGTGCCGTAGCTACATGATCCTTATAAGGATCGAAGATACTAGCCTGAAGCATTGAGCGCCGTACCCCTTTTCTTGAATTTTGTTGTGAGATGATCCATTCTAATTGATTTATTCTATTGCTATCATTTCCGTAATTGATTAGGCGCTCAAAGTAAGAGCCTCTATTATTTTCTCTGGGATTATAATTTTTATAACTTTCAAATACTTTTTTGTATCTTGCATAAAGCTTTTGTCTATCATTTCCACAAGTTTGCCATAATATTTTAGGAAATATAGTATTTGCAACGTCTTCAATTTTTCGAAATTTTCTTTGAATTAATAAATTATTTAGCTCTTCTGAAAATCCTTCAACTTCATTAGGTTGCCCATTAATATCAAAACCTGTTAATGACAAAATTAGTGGAGTAATTTCATTTTGAGGGTGTTCCTGTATGTGTAGAATGATTCTTGCCCATGCTCTTGACAGATTATCATCAACTATATGAACTGAACCTAGTTGATTAGAGTACTTACTCATCAAGATCCTCCTCCAAATGTCTAAATTTTGCTAATCCTAAGTATTTAGGAGGTGCAATTCTCACAATCGTAGCCCACGATGTGCCAGGAATAGCAATACGAGTTATGCCACATTTTATTGCACGATAAACCTTCCCAAATTTATTTTCACTATGTAGTGATAACATATTTACATCTACAAAAGTACCATGAGGTATAAGAACAAGGGCTCCTTTCTCCATGTCCAAGACTTCATTATTCCAGTATATATCTGTGAATATCAGAGGTTCAGACACTTCTATACCTAATACTTGTGTCCTTATCATTTTAGGCGTAATTTTTCCGAGTTTATCTCGATGGGCTTTTGTTATTAAATTTATACCATATGCTAAGTGATTTACTAAAGTAGATTGCCCAACTCCAAAATTACAAGCTATGGCATATATGTCTAATGCTGTTGCTTGATTTACTGATATTTTTCTTTTTGCAAATGCCTGTTTGATACCTAATGTTGGCATTAGAATATTTGATGCAAATGCATCAGCAAGAATTTCATTAGGATGATGCTGAATATTGTTGATCTGTGACTGGAGTTCATCAATTGTTGAGCCATGTCCAAATAAATGATGTCCTAGCTCATGGGCGCATGTGAAAGCTCTTCTTCCCAAAGGCCTTAATGCTGATAAGTGTATTCTAGGTTTAGGCTTGCGATCGTACATTCCTTCCATGTTAATATCATTAAAACGTACAATTACATTCTCTATTTCACATAATTTATAGATACAAATAGGTGACTTGACATCGAAGCCCGCTTTAATTCTTGTTTTTAAAGCAAGGTGCATTCCTTGCATAAAAAATTCTTGTCTATTGAATGAGATTGTATTCATTAACAGCCTATTAGTTTATTTAGAAGAATCACGCATTGAGGCAAGTAGTCGTAATAGTCGCTCCAAATCATCATCGTTTAACTTGCTTAATTCTCTAGCAGCTAACTGAAGTCTTGGATCATCAATGTTTAAGGATTCTTCAGTTTCGCCAATAAGCCAACTTACAGTTACATCATATATGTCAGCAAAAACTTTTAACTCATCTGAGGTAACTCGTCGATTTCCTGCTTCAATCTCTGAAATTGTAGGTCGATGTAAGTTAACCATTTTTGCAACATGCCCTTGTGTAAGTCCAGCTGCTTTTCGCGCTTCTTTCAATCGAGAAGCAAGTTTTAAGCGAGTATCATCTCTGTTTTCAACATTCATTGAAGATAAACCTTCTTAATTTCAATTTCGATTGTGTTCTCTACCAAAGAGAGAACTTTATTGACAATTTCAGAGATATCTAATGAATCACAACTATCTTCCTTTTTAAAAATATTCACATCATTAGGAAGGTCAATACCTAACTTTTCACCAATTAAACATACGGCAATAGGCCATACTTTGCTGTCGAATTGAGGTAGATCCGCTAAAGGGGTAGTATTCTTTGTTAAGGGTGGACACTCTAATCCACTAACTAATTGAATTTCCTGTAATGTACTTATTAATGCAGCTTCAATATCTTTTTTGGTCATCTGAGCCTCACATTTTTTTTGGTAAGATAATCTTACATCCTTTATGTAAGATTATCTTACTAAAAGTAAGAATACAAGATCTATGTTTAAAAAATATACTTATGATGTCTGAGCTTTTTAATTAATTTATATATAGAAAATTAAGTTATTGATTTGTTAGAATTATAAAAATTATCAGTATATGAAAAATTCAAATGAACTGGACTGAAAGTATAGTTTTCTTAATCAACTTTATTTTTTTATTTCCAATAATCATATATGTATTTTGTACATTTAATTTACTGATATTGAAGTATAATATTGGTAGTTTAGATAAATATCTCAACTTAGGAGAGCAGAGTAAACTTATAAAAACCTTTAGTGAAAAGTATCTTGATATAAAAAAAGATCGCGAAAAACTGCTTCGCGAAGTATATGCACAGCAGTTGACAACTCATCCTAATGTAAGTGCTAGATTTGTCGCATATTGTATTCGGAGAGAGATTCCTAATCTGAACTTTATCTTTTATTTATTTAATCTCTGTCATTCATCTGTCTATTTAATAGATAGTAAAGGAGAGCATTCCTTACGTTTGAAATGTAAAAGAAGCAATATCTATATTGCTTTTATACTCGGCAATATAGGTTTGTTAAGTTATGCAGTTATATTTGTATACTTTTTATCTTTAAGTTTGACATCAACAGGAGGGTGGATTTTTAATATAATGATAAGTATAGGGATAATTTTTCTATCGATTAAAAATTATAAAACTTTTTGCCTAATTTTTCTAGTAAATCAACTCGATGATGTGGTCTATGGGGGCTTATCTAAATTTGAAAAAACATGCTATATTTCGTGGTGTAGTCGTCTATTTGATACTATATGTTGTAGAAATAGGAAACAAAATATGTCAGCCTTTGAAAGTCTTAAAAATCTAGAATATAAGCAATTGCAGCATGATGATCGTTACCATAAAGATATTTGGGTGCTTAGTACACAGGGTAAAGTAAGACATATGGCTGCTCATATAGGTAAATATAGTAGCCAAGTTCTCAGTGCTGTTCGAAATGGTCAAGATGAAGAAAGAATTAAAAATAAAGTAATAGATTCACTAATTATAAATCTTTCTTATGCAAACATTTTCTTATGTTTAATAAGCGAGCATTTGGAGAAAAAAAATACAAGTGATCAAGCCACGCTAGATGAGTTGATTCAATCTGTTGGGCAGCTTTACATTGAGCAAAAACGTTATGAGGGGAGGAGCGATTGTGGTTTAGAATTGGCTATGGATTTTTGTGTTCTTTCAGGTGAAATATTAAAAACAGTAGAGTCAATGGATCATATGGAAATACATCCATATAGAGAGAGTTTTAATGAGTATTCTTTATCTATATTTAAAATACTATCGGGATTATGTAAAAAATATGAAATTAATGATATCGCAATGAAGATTGAAGATAGGTTGCTTGCGGTAGAAAAAAGAAACCCTTATTTTTCTCGTTTAGGGAATCATAAAGAAGGATATTTACAGTAATGTTTTGGAGTGGGTATAAACTAAAAAAGAATATAGAAATTCTTTTACCCGATTATAAGGGTGTTAATAATATTGATTGTGCTTCTATCGCTTTGACGATCGGTAGAGAGGTTTATATTACACCTAGTTCGGATGCAGATACTAAAGTTAAGAAAATACTTACAGATGAGGATCCACAGTTTGTAATTCCTAAAGGACAATTTGCATTACTTATTACGGAAGAGATCGTACAAGTCCCTATAGAAGCAATAGCTTTTATCTCTTTTAAAGCTAAATATAAGTATAAAGGCTTAATTAATGTTTCTGGATTTCATGTTGATCCTGGTTGGAGTGGACGTCTAACTTTTTCTGTTTATAATGCGGGCCCTAGTGATGTTGTTCTTGAGAAAGGTAATCCTTTTGCCTTAATTTGGTATGCAGACTTAGATAGGGCTGGGGCAAATCAAGCAGAATATAAAGACTATTTCAAGGATGAGCCGCCTGTTCTAACAATTACTAGTAATAAGGTCTCAGATATGTCTGGTGATATCTTTTCACCTTTTAAGTTAAAGAAAGAAATTGATGACATAAAGGAAAAATACAATAAAGAAATTATTGATCTAAAAAAAGAGGTCAATGCTATTGAAGGTAAATTACTACTCCGCACTGGTTTATTGATTTTCACATTTATATCACTGATCATAGTTGTAATTAAGCAGACAAATCATTAAGTTACTACTTTAGAATGTAATAGTTAGCTGCTTATTTTTTAAACTTAAAAATTCCCATAAAAGAGGGGTGCCATGAATTCCTAGAGTATATTCTTTCAATAAATTAAGTACTTGCTGATGTAATTCTGTATTTACATATTTATGACCTCGTCTTTCCTTTATAATTTGTTCTAATTCGAGTGGAATGGGAATACAATTGTTGCCAAAATAATAATAATGATCACTAATTAATACGTGTTCAGATTTAGTGTCTTTTTTTAGATTTAATAAGTTTATACTACCATCCTCTTCAGTATGATGAGAAGGTAATTGAAACCACTTTTCATTTTCCTGGTAATAAATATTATCTCCGTATTGATATTTACGAGAACCAAAGAGAAATGGTTTTTTACTCGCAAATCTTGGGTCGTTCCAATATTCATTAAAAGTCATTTTCTCAGTAACTTTCATTGCAAAAATTATATGCCTTGGCTTGTTTATGGTAGTAGAACTTGTACCAATGATCCAATCCTCAACCTCTGCAAATTTACGTATATCTGGTTTACATGTGGCTAAGGTGCAAAAATCAAAAAAAGGATTAGGTGCGAAACCTATATCTCGATCTAAGACGTACGAAAAAATTTTCATAAATTAACCACATAGATGTCGAGCAACATAAGGAGCTTTGTAGTGCTCAAATATTGGTGCTTCTGTTATTGCTTTTACGAGACAATCGCTATTCCAGCCTACAATTGCATCTGCAAAATTGTCTAATGATTCTGGAATATTACAACCTTGATGACCATGCGCCCATACACCCACAATTCGAATTCCTAGCTTTTGTGCATATTCGATTTCCCAGTTAACCCAATAGCTATCTTTTGTTTGAGGAGTGATATAAACCATTAAGACTGAGCATTGCTTAATTCTAGGGGCTAAGATTTGATATTTAATATAATCCTCTGCTTTTGCATTGTTGGGTTTATTTGCATTTATAGAAAAATCTCTAATGTCGAATCCTTTACTTTTAACAAGATCCTTGGTTTTTTGAAGACCATCATCATCTACATGGGCATGACTAATAAAAATATTTTTTTTTTGCATTTCGCTTATATGATCCATTACTTTAATATAAATTATTAAATAGTGGCTTCTACAAGAAATACAAGTCTACTTAAGAAATTAAATATTAATTATTTCTTAATTAATATTTAATCTTTTCTAAAAAGCGCTAATTTTATTTTTTTAAGGGGAGTAATGCTTTCTATGCATAAGACATTTATAAGTTACCATCATGATAAAGAACAAGATTTAAAAAATGAAATCATAGCAACTTTTGGTGGTGATCATTTTATTGATAAATCTGTAAATGATGGGGATATCAATACAGAAATAAGTGATGAAAGCATTATGAGGAAAATACGCCAAAATTACATTGCGGACTCTACTGTAACACTAGTATTAATTGGTGAAGAAACTTATAGTCGCCCATTTATAAATTCTGAAATACAAGCTTCTTTGTGGGGGGATAATCCTTCAGGTTTGCTTGGAGTTATTCGTGATGAATTATACGACCGAATTTTCGGGAAAAGCTCTTGCACGCATGTTGATTGTAACTGTGGGATAAACATTAGAAATAAATTGGAGGGTTACTATAACCTCCTACCATATCTTGTTCGAGAAAATCATACATATTCAGGGGTTTATCATTACTCTGATACAGAAGTTTATTGTTCATTAGTGAAATATTCTACTTTTATTAGTAATTGTGAATTTTATATAAATGAATCATTTAATAAAAGAGGGAAAGTGGATATTGCAGCTAAAAGAAATGCTGAGAGTTTCCAGTGATTAGGAAAAATAATATTTTTAAAATATTTAAATTTAATTGATTTTTGATATTTTTTTTATTGGAGATATGAGGTTGAGTAATTATATTAATCCACCTTTAGCAGCTCATTTTATTTGGCATCAGAAAGATAATGATCAATTTGATGATATTTGTGGCATATTTAGAAAATATTTAACTCGTGATATTGATCGTCCATTTTCTCGTGAGTTAAATATTCCAACTTTCTTTTATAGCTCATTAGATTTCCCTCCTAATGATATTCCTATATCTATTGCAAAAAGAAATATTATTTTTATATGTTTGAGTAGGAATACTCTAATTTGCTCTAAGTGGAGAAAATATTTAAATAGTCTATCTAATAGTGAGCCTAATTATCTTGTTCCAATCGCTTTAGATAGCTATGCTTTAAAGCATTCAGGAGAGGAAGGTGCATTAAATAGTTTACATTTTATTAGAGCTTACGAGTTTGATAAAAAAATTAAAAATCAGCTATCTATTTTGTCACTTTCACATGAGTTATTCAGGTATGGATTCAGTGATTTAAAAAGTTCGAGCATAGGAGTTGATTCATCTATTCAGCTTTTTTTAAGCCATGCTAAAAAGGGTGGTACAGGTGAAGTTTATGCTCGAGCAATAAAGAACTATATTGATGGCACGAATATGAATAATTTTTTCGATGCATCTGAAATTACTGTAGGCTATAAATTTAATGAAGAAATAATAAAGCATATTAAAAAATCAACACTAATTTCAATTACAACTGATGAATATTCATCACGTTATTGGTGTCAAAGAGAGATATTAGAAGCAAAGAAGCATGACAGACCAATTATTTCTGTGAACTGTCTTCAGGTATATGAAGATAGAATATTCCCACCCTCTGGCAACGTTCCATGTGTACATATAGCACCAAATGAAATTCCACTAGAAGATGAAGTTTTAAATATTTTAATAGCAGCATTAATGGAAACTATCAGATTTTGTTATTCACAACTATTGTTGGAATATTATAAAGATCAGGGATGGATAGATAAATCCGCTATAGTATTATCAAGGCCACCTGAAATTCAACAGATAGTATATTTAAAAGAGAAAATGCAAGTTGATGAGTTGACTATTTGTTATCCTGAACCCCCTATTTATGCAGAGGAAATGGATTGGGTTAACTATCTGAAAGTCAATGTATTTACTCCATTATGGTCTAACACACAACAACAGGAACAAAATTTTAGAGTAGGTATTTCTATTTCTGATTATGGAGAAATAGATTTTAATGAATTACATATTCACCCAGATGAACTTAAAAGGTTGTCTCAAGAACTTGCTAGGCACTTATTAGTAAATAAAAATATTCTTATTTATGGAGGAGATTTGAGAACAAATGGTTTTACAGAATTCATTTTAGAAGAAGCTAGTATCCTAAAGAATAGGCTTCCCCAAAAATCATTCAGTGTTGAAAATCATTTAGCCTGGCCTTTACACCTATTACCAGAGTCATTGGATTATCAGGCAGATTATTATGAAGTACTAAATCAAATAAATTATGATTTACCTAATGAGTTCAGTAAAGAAATCGATCCAAGCTCATGGTTAGAGGTCAAAACCCTCAAAGACAGATATATTATTGCTAAATGTTTAAGTGCGATGAGGATGGAGTCTATCAATAGCTCTGATATTAGGATCTTTGCAGGGGGGAAACTAGAAAAATATAAAGGATTCATGCCAGGTGTCTTAGAGGAATTCTATATTGCAGCTAAGCTCAGTAAGCCTATTTTTTTGATTGGTGGCTTTGGAGGAGTAGTAAAATATATTTGTGATTCAATTGCTTCAAATAGAATTTCAGAAGTTTTAACGCAAGAGTGGCAAGAAAAAAATGATTCTGATTATAAGGATTTTATGACTTATGTTTATGCAGAATCAGATGAGTTTAATTATACTGAATTATATCAAGTTATCCAAGATGTAACAATTGAGAAGTTAGCTAATAAAAGTGGTTTAACTGTAGATGAATACTATAGACTTGTTAATAGTCAGTTTATTGATGAAATTATTTATTTAATCTTAAAAGGATTAAATAATTTAGGTAAGAAATAATAACGATAGGTGCTTAGCCCTTTTCTACTTGGTATTAGTTAAGAGTGAGGCATCTCAAACTATCAACAAAATCAGACCATTCTTGCATCATTTTTACCTAATAATTTAAATGCTGTGTATGGTTGTAGGCTTGTGATACACCATTTCCAACTCTATGAGCTAATTGGATTTCAATCGCATCATGCATATAACCTTGCTCATGCAGGGTAGTGGATGCAAGTTTACAGAATCTATGTCCTGTCATTTTACCGTTGTAGCCCATTGTATGAATTACATATAAAAAAGCATTGCTGCCAATTGGCTTAGCTTTACTGTAATTATAGAAAACATAAGGTTTTATGCCTGTGATTGGTTGAATTTTTTTAGTATTTCTAAAGCCTGTTTTGATAATGGTCAATATGAGGCATATCCATCTTTATTTCATGCGCTGGAATTCTTTGTAAATGATTCTCATGATCAATTTCATTCCATTTCATCATTCTAAGTTCTGCTGTTCTGACAAAAGTTAGCGTCATCAGTTGTAATGCTGATCTAATCACGAGATTGCCGTGATAGCGATTCATATGGTCAACAAAGGAAGAAAATACGGACATATCCAGACGAGCCATATTTTTTAATTTTGCGAGATTTAAGCGCTTTACTTAAGTGTGGGGTAAGATCATTCTGTTTAGAGTCTGTGATGAAAATTACAACTAAATAATCCTGCCTATCATTTATATCTTTCCGATATATCAAGACTGCAATAGTTGAAATCAGATTCATTCAGACATAAAAAAAGCCCAACCTCTTCAAGATCAAGCTTTTTCATTACGGTGGCTACTTCGTATGTTTTGGCGGTGAGAGAGGGATTCGAACCCTCGATACGCGTAAACGTATACACACTTTCCAGGCGTGCTCCTTCAGCCACTCGGACACCTCACCAAGGCGAGCGATAATAGCGAAAATTTTGTATTCTGCCAAGTATGAAACAATTGATTTAGAGAAAAACTTAGAACTTAGTGATAATATTGCGAAAAAATACTGTTCCAAATCGAAGATATTATATGCAAAGTTCTGCAAAAAAAGTCGCGCTTCCAGCGATGACTTTAGCCGCCTTAGGGGTAGTGTTTGGGGATATCGGGACCAGTCCCTTGTATGCCTTTGCTCAGACGTTCACCAGTGCGCATGTGAATATCTCTGAAGCGACGGTCTTTGGCATCCTATCTTTAATCTTTTGGTGCATTACGCTCTCCATCAGTTTCAAATACGTCAGCATCGTCATGCGTGCCGACAACAACGGCGAAGGCGGCATTATGTCGCTACTGGCCTTGTTGCTGCGTATCAAACAGCTTGATCCCAACAAAAAAATCTACCTGATTGCGCTGGGCTTTATTGGTGCCTCGCTATTTTTTGGCGATGGTATTATTACGCCTGCCATTTCGGTGCTCTCGGCCATCGAGGGTTTAAGTATTGCCACGCCTGCGTTTGATCAATGGCTTATGCCAATCGGGCTGGGCATTCTTACTGCACTGTTTGTAATTCAGCGCCATGGTACGGCCACCATGGGCAAGTTTTTTGGCCCGATCACCATGCTCTGGTTTATTTCCATTGGCGCACTCGGGCTATGGAGTATTATTCAAACTCCACATATTTTATGGTTTATCAATCCAATCTGGGCGTTTGAGTTTGCCATACATCAGCCGTTTGTGGCTTTTGTAGCCATGGGTTCTGTGGTGCTCACCATGACAGGCGGCGAAGCCTTATATGCCGATATGGGCCATTTCGGGCGTATGCCAATCCGTCTGGCATGGTTTATTGTGGTGTGTCCAAGCCTGATGCTGAACTATGCCGGTCAGGGCGCGCTGTTATTGCGCGATCCGCAAGCGGTGTCGAATCCGTTTTATTTACTGGTACCCGAGTGGGCGCTTTTCCCCATGATCGGGCTGGCCACTGCGGCCGCCGTCATTGCCTCACAAGCGGTAATTACTGGTGTATTTTCTATGGTTAATCAGGCCATTCAGCTGCGCTATTTACCGCGTTTAACCGTGATTCATACCTCCGATGTCGAGCAAGGCCAGATCTATGTGCCGTTTATCAACTGGGTGCTGTATATCTCGGTATTTATCCTGATTATCCTGTTTGAAAAAAGCAGTAATTTGGCCAGTGCATACGGGGTAGCAGTCACCATGACCATGCTCTGTGTCACCATTTTGATTGCGGTACTTGCACATGGTGCCTGGGGGTGGCCGTGGTGGAAAGTGGCGCTGTTTGCTATTCCGTTTTTTACCCTCGATGCAATTTTTGTGGCGTCGACCTCGCTTAAGATTCTATCGGGTGGATGGGTGCCGTTTGTGATTGGGGTGGTGGTGTTTACCATCTTGATGACATGGAAACGTGGCCGTGAAATTGTGCATCATCGTTTGGAAACCGATGCCTTACCGATTGGGCTATTTATTAAAAGTATCGGTTTAAGCTCGGAAACTCATTTTGTACCGGGCGATGCAATTTTTCTGACCGGTAATCAGAATATTGTGCCGCATGCCATGTTGCACAATATCAAGCACAACAAGGTGTTGCACAACCGCAATATCATGGTGACAGTGTTTACCAAGGATATTCCGTATGTAAGCGATGCCGATCGGATCGAGATTGAAAAAATGGACGATCATTTTTATCGTATTTCGATGAATTACGGCTTTAAAGATCAGCCCAACATTCCGCAAGCGTTACAGCAGGCTTATGAGGCATTGGGTCTTGAATTTGACATGATGCAAATCAGCTTCTTTATTTCTCGTGATCGTCTCATTCATACCGTAGGAGACGGCATGTCGCCTTGGCGTGAAAAGCTGTTTATTTCGATGCAACGTAATACCAGTCCGGTGAGTGATTTTTATCAGATCCCGCCTAACCGTGTGGTCGAAATGGGCAGTCAGATCGAAATCTGAGCATAAAAAAACCAAGGCAACTGCCTTGGTTTTTTTATGCCGGTTGGCTTATTCAGCTTGCATTGGCGCAGGCTGCTCAGGCATGGCGTTGGCATGTGGAGCCTGTGGCGCTGCTGCACCAGATGGTTGTGCAGTTGCTTCAGGTGCCGGCATCGCTGCGGCTTCGGGTGCTGGCATCGCTGCATTTGCTGGCGCCTGCATAGGCGCTTCGGCACCACCCGCCATTTCAGGAGCGGGCGCTGGTTGCATCGCTGGTGCGCTAGGCTGAGCACCTGCAATCACTTGCACTTTACCGCTGTTGACCAAATCTGCAATTGAGCCTGGCTGACCATTCACTGTGGTCGATACTTTCACTTGCGATAAGCTTTCAAGCGTTTCGCCTGCTTGTACAGGCGCTTCTGCAAATGCGGTCATGCTAAGCGTACCTGTAATCAACGCGACTGAACACAATAACTGGGCTTTCATATGTAATACCTATTTTTCATCTTATCGTTTACAGGGGTCTACCTTGTCATAACCCTGATGGCTGTTTCAATCAAAGATACGAAACACAAGCACTTTGAAAGCGAACAATAAAATTAAAACGACAAATTGTTACGCGTATAGATGATTTATTGATCAATTTGTGCTGATGCTTTGATCGATTGGGGTATACCTTGATGTACAGGCAAATCCGGGCTTGTTAAGCTTTTGTTTTGGTTTTAGATATCGAATCGCGCGTGGCACGAAAAAAGAATCAGTACATGGGAAAACTCCTGTTGGGCGTAGTGGCCGTGGGCAGTTTTGCGGTCGCTTTTGGCGAAGGCAAAATCAGCCAGTGGATATCACCGCTCAAACATAACACGGGCTGTTTAAATCAGTTTTACCGTGACGTTCCGCCTGTGCTGATGAAGCAAAGCCTGCAAAACAATAGTTATGCGCTGTGCTTTAACGGCTTTAATGTGATGTATTCCGGAGTTTCCAAAACACCATTGTGGTCGGCCGAATATCTCAATCCAGCGCGCCTGAGTGTGAAGCTCAAGCGTGAAGACAGTTTTCATGAAGAAACCCGTGTAGGCAATGCAGCACATCGCGCATTATTGAGCGATTATCGTGGCTCGGGTTACGACCGCGGGCATATGGCACCCAACGGTGACATGGGCGATTTAAAAGCCCAGCACGACAGTTTCTCACTGGCAAACATGGTGCCACAGGCACCTAAAAATAATCAGCATATTTGGCGTGAGCTTGAAGAGGCCACCCGTGCGATTGTGGTCAAGCAAAAGCAAGATGTCTACGTGGTCACCGGGCCATTATTTGAAGGGCAACGCCTAAAAACCATTGGCCGTGGCGTGATTGTCCCGACTGCGGTGTATAAGGCGGTGTATATGCCTAAAACAGGTGCCATTGGCGCGTACTATGCACCCAACAACAACTCGTTGCAGGTCAATGTGGTCAGTGTGTGTTATTTAGAGGAAAAACTCGGAATCAACTTGTTTCCGCAGCTGACCGAAGAGCAAAAACGCAATGTCTATCAGCTGCCTAAAACCGCTGCGCAGGTTAAGCCAAACCAGCCACTGGCCTATGCACACTGGGATGGCGAGAGCCAATGTGCCGAAGAGGCATCTTCTGACACCATTGCAGCCACAAGCAAGCAGTTTACCCAGCAAAGCAGCGGATCGACGCCACCGTCGTCTTCGGGCGGAATCGACGACGACACCAAGCAGGCTTTAATCAAGCAGCTGGTCGATGCCTTACTGCACTATTTCTTGCAGATTTTACGCTAACAGCACACAGCGATTTGCCCGTTGCAATCACGCGCAAATCGCTGCAAGCTAAAACACTCATACAATCATAAGAAAAGGCCGAGCATGTTTACACCTTATGTCAATGGCACCGAGTCCATGGCAATTGACGATCTTACCATCGAAAACCAGACCGACTGCGTGAGCGTTTACGGCAATCTACAACTGACCAAAGATCAGCAAGGCCTAGCATTTGCCAAAGCCTTACAAAGTGTCATCAATGCTGTGGTGACCGAGCTTGAGGCATCACCTTTGCCCGAGCGTTTAGAGCGCCCCGATCCCGACGAAATCGATAATCCATTTGCCTAACGGCGCGATTGCTGTCGCCACTGCTGCGGTGTTTGCCCCGACCAGTGTTTAAAGGCCCGTTGAAAAGCACTTTGTTCTGAATAACACAGTAACAGGGCGATGTCTTGCAGGCTGAGGTGCGGGTCGCTCAGGTATTCGGTGGCCAGCATGTAGCGCACTTGCTGTACCCGCTGCTGATAGCTACTGTGTTGCTGCTGCAAATGGCGCTGTAACTGGCGTACCGAAATACCCAGCTGCTGTGCAATGACTTCAATCTGGTACTGGTTTTGCTGTAAGCCTTTTAAAATCATTTGCTGCAAGCGCTGGTCGAGTTGGGTCGAGTGTGGCAAGCGATCGAGCAGGGCGTGTGCTTGCTGCATCAGCAATTGCTGTAAGGTGTGATCGGCATTGCCCACGACCTTGCTGGCTTCACTGAGCGGAATCAAAAGCTGGGTTTTCGGCTGTGAAAACCGTACCGGACACTGAAAATAACGGTTATAGACTGGCGCATCTTTGGGAAGTGGATTGATAAAATGCACTTCATACAGCTCGATACGGGTTTTGCACATAAACTGCTGTAAAAATTGCAGCATCAGCGCCATGGCTATTTCGTCGGTAAGCTGGGTCGGGTGGGGTTCGGGCTCTTCCCAGCGAATAGAAAAAAAAGCACCGTGCTGCTCGACCTTCAGCGGGCTACCATCGTAAACCAGTCGATAAAAATCTTGATAGCGCTTGAGTGCATCGCCCAAACTTTCACACGACAGCGCAATATAAGCCAAAATGCCCAAATGTTTAGGTTGTACGTGGCTCGCAATTTTTAAGCCCAGCCCCGCTATAGGGCGCAACTGATACAGCTCATCTAATAGCTCACGCCACAGTACATAGTCAAAGCGCTCAAGCCGTTGAATCGCCTGTAAACGGTCGGGTACTGGCAGCTGTTCGGCCTCGCAATAGCACATCAGGAGTTGCCCAAGTCCGCCATAAACCGAGCCTGCATAATTTTTCACTGTGAGCATAGCGACTTTCCATGTTGTCGTGTTTTGTCAATATTGCGTGGTTTTTCGTCAATACATAGCACAGAAAAATTCATATATTCAAGTCAGGATTGAGGAGAACACTATGATTAAAGGATTTATTGCCGGATTAATTGTGGCCAACGGCTTTGAATGGGTGGCGCATAAATATATTCTGCATGGCGTACACCGTACAGGACAGCCACGCTATAGCCCGGTTCCTCGAAGTATGGCGTCACACTGGGCACATCATCGTGAAGTAAAAACACAGCATTTTCATGATGACTGTTATGTCGAGGGGCTAGCCAGCTGGCGTACACGTAATGAACTGCTGTCACTTGGCGTGGTCGCAGCGACCTCTATAGCCATATTTGCACCGCTTTCCAAAGGCATGGCCATTGCGGCGGCCTACAGTGCAATCAATTATTTTTATGTGCATCGAAAAGCGCATTTACAGCCCGATTGGGCCAAGCGCCGTATTCCATGGCATGTCGATCATCATATGAATGCCAATCAGGATGCCAACTGGTGCGTAACCAAACCGTGGTTTGATTATCTGCTGGGTACACGCGTGGTGTCTTCACCCGATTTAAAAGAGGCCAATCCGCTGGGTATTTGGTTGCCTCGGGCTGTTTCACAGCGATTCACCCATGCGGTTGAACGCTTACGCCCTGTAAAGTGGACACCTACTGCGCTGACTGCTACCGATTGCACCCATCAACAAAACAGGCTACGCAAGGTGGCCTGATGATGTGCTGCCAATTAAAGACGCATTTCAATGCCTTGCGCTGCCAAAAACTGTTTGGCTTCTGGAATGGTGTGCTGACCAAAATGGAAAATACTGGCTGCAAGCACGGCATCGGCACCGCCCTGTAAAATACCATCGGCCAAATGCTGCAAATTTCCTACGCCACCAGAGGCAATGGTCGGAATTGAAACGCGGTTGTTAATTTCGCGCATCAGGGCGATATCGTAACCGGCTTTGGTGCCATCGGCATCCATACTGGTCACCAGCAATTCGCCGGCACCGTATTCGGCCATTTTGACTGACCATTCCAGCGCATCAATGCCAGTGGGTTTGCGTCCGCCGTGGGTAAAGATTTCCCATTTATTTTCGCCGGTTTTTTTGGCATCGATGGCCACCACAATGCACTGTGCGCCAAAGCGTTGTGAGGCTTCTTGCACAAACTCCGGATTAAACACCGCGGCCGAGTTAATACTGACCTTGTCTGCACCGGCATTGAGCAATAAACGGATGTCTTCAACTTTACGTACGCCACCGCCCACGGTAAGCGGAACAAAAACGCTTTCTGCCATGCGTTCGACTGTACGGTAGGTGGTGTCACGTCCATGATGCGTTGCTGTAATATCCAGAAAAGTGATTTCGTCTGCACCTTGTTCGTTGTAGCGGCGTGCGACTTCCACAGGGTCACCTGCATCACGGATATCTAAAAATTGTACGCCCTTTACGACACGGCCATTGTCGACATCAAGGCAGGGAATAATACGTTTTGCAAGCATTGTGACATCCAACAGTATGAGTCTAAATAAATAAATTTTCCGAGATCATCAAGAATCTTGGTAAACTGTGTGGCTATTCTATCAAACTTATATTTGTTTCACGCAGGTTTTCTATGTCGGTTTATACCCCGTTGAGTTTACAGGACGTTCAAGCATTCGCATCGCCTTACGGATTAGAGGTGATTGACTTGATTCCAATTCAGGGAGGTATTGAAAACACCAACTACTTTATAGTCGACAGCGCGCACAAACAGTATGTGCTGACTGTGTTTGAACAACTTGACGAACAAGGTGCCAGTGAATTACCCCCTGTGCTTGAACATTTGGGCCAGCATCACGTACCTGTGGCGGTGCCTTTAAGCTATGCGGGCAAATATATTCATAGCATTGCCAACAAACCGGCACAGATTGCGCCGCGTATTGCAGGCGAGCACCCGATTCCGGCTACACAAGCCCAGATTGAAGCCATCGCCAAAGCGCAGGCCGAGTTGCATCTGGCGTTGCAACACAAAACCTTCGAACGTGGTGTGCGCCGTAATCATGCCTACTGGACTGCTGTGGGTCAGCAACTCAAGCCAAAAATGTCATCGGAAGATGCTGAATTACTGGATTATGTTTACGCGCTATTTAACCAGACCCGTACGCAGCATCCCGATTTACCTCGCGGCTGGATTCATTCGGATATGTTTAGAGACAACACCTTGTTTGTGGGTGATGTGCTGGAAGGTATTTTAGATTTTTCCGAACTCAATCAAGACGATTTCTTGTTTGATATCGCCATTACCATCAATGATTTTTGTACACGCTATCCATTGCCAGAGCTGGATCAGGCTCATGCCGATGCGTTTGTTGAAGCTTATCAGCGCGTACGTGTTTTAACTGAAGATGAACAGGCCTGTCTGGGTGTTTATCTGGCTATGGCAGCCTGTCGTTTTTGGTTAATGCGTTTGCAAGTGGCTCAGCGTAATCTTGAAGAAGGGCGTACGGGAGACGACATCATGCAAAAAAATCCGCTTGAAATGCGTCAGATGTTAATCAATCGTTTACAGGTTGTTGCTGCCTAAGGAAGACATTGCCATGCGTGATCAGGGACGCTTAGTCGAATGGTTTGATGAAAAAGGCTATGGCTTTATTCAACCCGACGATATGAACAAAGAACGTGTGTTTTTACATATCAGCGACTTTGCCCGCAAAGGGCCGCGTCCTTTGGTGGGCTGTGCACTGGATTATGTGGTGATTTTAGATGAGCAGGGGCGTTTTCGGGCCAAGCAGGTGGTTTACGTCAAAGCCAGAAATAGCCGCGCGCCAAGTCGTTCAAAGGCGCCTTCGGTGGTGCCTGCGGCGCGTCCTGCGCTGGTGCCTATGCAGCTGGCTGCTGTGCTGTATATTGTGGTGGTGGCCGTTTTGAGTTTTAGCAAGCTGCTGCCACCCTTTAGCTTTATTTTTATTACGCTCATGAATGTGTTGAGCTACTGGTTATATGCACAAGACAAAGAAGCCGCGCAAAACGGTACTCGACGTATTGCGGAAAGTACCTTGCATGTGGTGGCTTTTTTGGGTGGCTGGCCGGCTGCGTGGCTGGCACAACAAAAATTGCGACATAAAACACAAAAACAACCTTTTCGTAAGATTTATTTTTGTACCATAGGGTTAAATATAATTTTATTACTGTGGTTGGTCTCTCCGCTGAATGTTTTGATCCATTAGAGAGGCCTTAAATAGAAAAACGAAAAGGTGACATATGAATCTTCCTGCTGAACAACTTCAATCTAATAAAACCCTCACACTGGTCCTTTATATTTTATATATTGCTGCAATTTTTAGTGCCGGCTTACTGGCCATTATCGCGCTCATTATCAATTACGTGAAGCGTCAGGATGTAGAAGGCACTTGGCTTGCCTCGCACTTTACATGGCAGATCCGTACCTTTTGGTGGTATCTGTTCTGGAATATTATTGCCTTTGTGCCATTTTTCTTTTTATTTTTCACAGGCAATAACGACAATCTATTTGCCGGCGTGGCGTTGTCTGCGAGTACCTTCTGTGTGGCGGTGATTGGTCTTTCGTGGATCTGGATTGTCTACCGTGCAATTCGTGGTTTGATTGCGTTAAATGACAATAAGGCGATGTATCTTTAATTGTGTGATTGTATCTATATTAAAAAAAGAGGCTTAGGCCTCTTTTTTATTTCATTCATGACTCTATGCAATAAAAAGCAAGAAAGAATTTTGAATAATCATATCCAACTTTAGTATATTGCTTAAAATATAAAAATCGATAGGATAGTTTTCTTATCAGATTTTGATGAGTGCCATATTATTTAAAAAATAAATGAATTAAAAAAAATAAGATATTGTTTTTTATATAAAAATTAAAATTTAATCTTGATGTAAATAATTACACAGATTTTGTAAAGCGTTCTCCATGATTATTTTTGATCTTTTTGAAATTGAATAAAATACATTTACTTATTCATGAACGAATATGAAAACTTAAAATCAGATTAAAAAAACAGGTGATTTTTTTAATTCTGAATTAAGCAATCTTGCCTAGTATAAAACCTGAACAATCTGCCTAAAGAATAAATAAAACTCTTGGGTGCTTGTTTGTGGTGATGCGCTGATTTTAACCGCAGCAGATCGACCACGGGGTTTATCCTCAATTTTGTTCCGCAAAATGAACGATAAATACAATCGATGGCGAACATTTGGATATCCTATGAACGCAATAATTCATATTCCTTCAGTCATTCGTGGCGAACAGCGACCCGACTTTATCCAGGCTGAGGTTCTCTCAGATATTTTAGACACCACGGCAGCACAGTACCCGACGCATATTGCCTTAATTGATCAAGATCGTCAGATCAGCTACGCAGAGCTTGCCGCACAAGCCGATCAGATTGCGCAGCAACTGATCGCACGCGGTATTCGGGCTGGTGATATTGTGGGGTTGTGGCTACCGCGCGGTGCCGATCTGTTAATCGCACAAGCCGGGATTTGTAAGGCAGGCGCGGCATGGCTACCCTTCGATATGGATGTGCCTGTCGAGCGCATTCAGGTCTGTCTAGACGATGCACAAGCCAAGGGAATTGTGACCAGCACAGACTGGGCAGCGCAGTTGACCCAACTGGCTCAGACCGTGTGGCCTGTGGCCGAGCTGAACCAGCCAACGAATTTGCCGCCTGTGATGCAGCGTGCGGCGCGCTCCGATCCGGCTTATATTATTTATACTTCGGGTTCGACCGGAAAACCCAAAGGGATTGTGATTGAACAATCCAATATTTGTCATTTCTTACGTTCTGAAAACTCAGTGCTGGGTGTTCGGCATGACGATAAAGTCTATCAAGGCTTTTCAGTTGCCTTTGATATGTCTTTTGAAGAGGTCTGGATTTCATATCTGGTGGGGGCCAGCATCTGGATTGCCCCCAAAGATCTGGTAACCGACCCAGAGCGTTTATGTAAAGCACTACAGCAGCACAACATCACGGTGCTGCATGCAGTTCCAACCTTACTGGCTTTATTTCCAGAAGATGTACCCAACCTTCGGATTATCAATTTAGGCGGTGAAATGTGCCCCGAAGCACTGGTTGCACGTTGGGATTTACCGCATCACCAGATTTTTAATACCTACGGACCTACAGAAACTACGGTTACTTCAAGTCTGGCACGTGTCTATGCCAACGAACCGGTGACCATTGGGGTGCCATTACCGAACTACGGGATGTTGGTACTCAATGACCAGCTTGAGCTGGTGCCACAGGGCGAAGTGGGCGAATTGTGTGTTTTTGGGCCAAGTGTCGGACGTGAATATCTCGGGCGACCGGAACTTACAGCAGAAAAATTTATTCAAAACACGTGGGCCAACAACGAGCACGAACTCAAACTTTACCGTACCGGTGATTTGGCGCGTCTGGATGAAAACGGACAGATTCAATGCCTTGGCCGTGCCGATGATCAGGTCAAAATTCGTGGCTTTCGTGTCGAACTGGGTGAAATTGAAGCCAGCCTGTGTGATTTAAACGGCATCGGAACCGCGGCCGTGGTGCTGCGCCGTGACGACGATATGGACCAGTTGGTGGCTTTTATTGTTCTCGATCAGGAACAAAAAGACCGCATTCAGGTGAAGGACATTCGTGCCTATTTAAAAGCACGCTTACCGGCCTACATGGTGCCGAACCGCTTTGAACTGGTCGATCAGGTACCACGCCTACTTTCTGGTAAAATTGATCGTAACGCGCTGCGCAAACTGGAGTTAAGTCAGCACATCGATAGCGCAGTATCTGACGAGCCACAAAACGAAGCCGAACAGATTTTATTTGATTGTCTGGCGAAAATTTTTCCGAATCAGGCCATTCAGCTTTCGGCAGATTTTTTTGATGATTTAGGTGGGCACTCGCTACTGGCTGCCGTTTTAACCTCGCATTTGCGTGAATATCCGCAATATGCACAAATGACCATTCAAAATATTTACCAGCTTCGTAAAGTCGGCGCGATCAGTCAGTTTATGCTGCAACAGGCCAAGCAGCAGCAAATGCGTGAAGTCAAAGCCTATCATATCGATAATGCCAAACGTATCCGCTGTGGTGTGGCACAAATGATGGTGATTCCAGTCTTGATTGGCTTGACCATTTTGCAATGGCTGGCGCCATTTTTTAGCTATCATTACTTTACGGGAAGTCCGGGTGACAGCGTGCTTCGCGCTATGGGAATTTCGCTCGGTGTATACGTGCTTAGCCTGATCCTCAGTTTTGCCATTTCAATTGTGGGCAATCGTTTACTGTTAAAAGGCATTCGTCCGGGCCAGTATCCACTCTGGGGCAAAACGTATTTCCGCTGGTGGTTAGCAGATCGTTTGAAAGGCATTGCGCCGCATTATTTGCTGGCAGGCTCAACACTCAATAATCTGTATCTGAAAGCTTTGGGTGCCAAAATTGGACAAAACGTTCATATCGGATCGGTGCATATCCGTATGCCTAATCTGTTAACCATTGAAGATGGGGTCAGTGTGGGTTCGCAGGTGAATCTGGAAAATGCCAAAATTGAGCAAGGTCAGTTGGTACTCGGCAAGATCCGCCTGCAAAAAGAAAGCTATGTCGGTTCATACAGTGTGCTTGAAGAAAATACCGAACTGCAAGAGTACGCCCATTTAAATGCGCTCTCTGCCTTAAGTAACGGTAAAACCGTGCCCGCTTTTGAAGTGTGGGATGGTGCACCAGCACGCTATAGCAAGCAGTTAGATGTTGCGCATTTGCCTTCACGTGCCCAAGCATCGGCAGGGCGTAAAGTAGTAGAGCTGGGTTATTACGCTTTGAGCGTGGTATTTATTAGCTGCTTGTTTTTTATTCCGATTTTCCCAAGTTTTATTCTGGTCGATTGGTTTGATGTGAACTACTTTCACGGTATTTTGCAGGCATCCAACAGTGTGTCTACTGCGTTCCGTTACTTCCTGTTTGCCATTCCGGCCAGTGCGGTCATGGTGGTGTTTACCGCACTCTTTGCTGCACTGCTACGAAAAGTGATCTTGCCGAATTTAAAAGCAGGTACCTATTCGTTACACAGTGGTACTTACTATCGTAAATGGTTTGCTACCCAGATTTTTGAAACCAGTTTGCAAACTCTCCATGGTCTCTTTGCCACGATTTATGCACCTGCTTGGTTTCGTCTTATGGGTGCCAAGGTCGGACGTGACAGCGAAGTCTCGACTGCAACCGGTGTGGTGCCCGAGCTATTGTCATTGGGTGACGAGAGCTTTATTGCCGATGCAGTCATGCTTGGTGATGAAGAAATTAGCCGCGGCTGGATGGTATTGCAGCCGACCGTGATTGGTTGCCGTAGTTTTGTGGGCAACAGTGCTTACATTGCCGACGGCACAAGCTTGCCAGATGGCGTGCTGATTGGCGTGCAGTCGAAAATTCCAGAGCACGATGTTTTAAAAAGTGGTGAAACCTGGTTTGGTTCGCCTGCACTACGCTTGCCTGCGCGCGAATCGGTTGGTGAATTTCCAGAGCATCTTACTTTCCGTCCGAGCCTTGGTCGTCGCTTCATGCGCGGTATAATTGAAGGGCTACGCATTGTATTGCCGCTGGCCTTCTCCATTGGCATGGGTTACATGATTGTATTGTCTGTGATTGACCACGTGGTACATCAGGGCTGGGCAATCGGGTTACTGACTCTAGCGGTGTCTGGTGTGGTGTACGGCATTGCCAGCTTCTTGGTGATTGTATTGCTGAAATGGGCATTGATTGGTCGTTATACGCCGCGTTCAGCCCCGATGTGGACCATGTTTGTATGGGTAAGTGAGGGCATTACCAGCCTGTACGAATCGATCGCAATACCAAACTGCCTCAACTATGTGCGCGGTACGCCGTTACTCCCAGCCTTGATGCGCTTATTGGGTGTTAAAGTGGGTAAGCAGGTGTATATGGACACCGCAGACATTACCGAATTTGACTGTGTCTCGATTGGAGATTACAGCGAACTCAATAGCTTTAGTGGGCCGCAAACACATTTGTTTGAAGATCGCATCATGAAAATCGGTCGTGTGGAAATTGGGCAGCATGTGACCGTACATTGTCGCAGTATCGTGCTGTACAATGCTGAGGTGGGCGATCAAAGCTTACTCGGGCCACTGACCTTGGTCATGAAAGGCGAAAAAATTCCGGCACAATCGGCCTGGATCGGCTCACCGGCACAGCCGTGGACCAATGGATAAGTACACAGTAAAAGCAAAAAAAAGATGCCTCAAGGGGCATCTTTTTTTGTACTAATATTTTTAGTTCATTACGTTTTGATCCAGCAATAACTGTGCTTCACGCAGACTTAAACTGCCTTCATAAATGGCACGACCAGTAATGGCACCTAAAATTCCCGGCTGGCCTTTGAGCAAACGCACGTCGTCCAGATTGGTCACACCGCCTGAGGCAATTACAGGTAGGCCAGAATACTGCGCCAAATGAACGGTCTGTTCTACGTTAACGCCTTGCATCATGCCGTCACGCGCAATATCGGTATAGACAATGCTTGATACGCCTGCATCTGCAAAGCGTTTGGCTAAATCGGTGGCCTTCACGTTGGTCACATTGGCCCAGCCATCGGTTGCCACCATGCCATCTTTGGCATCGATGCCCACAATGATATGACCGGCAAACTGTTTGCAAGCCTGCTCGACAAACTCAGGCTCTTGCACAGCTTTGGTTCCAATAATCACAAAAGAAACGCCAGCATCGAGATAATGCTCAATGGTTTCAAGTGAACGAATACCACCACCAATTTGAATTGGCAGTTCAGGCTGAGCTTTGGCAATCGCTTCAACGACAGGCTTATGAATTGGCGTACCTGCGAAAGCGCCGTTTAAATCGACCAAATGTAAGCGACGCGCGCCTTCATTGACCCAATGCTGTGCCGTTGCCACCGGATCGTCAGAGAAAACGGTATCGTCTTCCATACGGCCTTGTTTTAAGCGAACACATTTACCATCTTTCAGGTCAATTGCAGGGATGATCAGCATGTTTTCGTTCCTTGCATCATCATGTAACTAAAATTTGATCCATCTTAACAAACTAATTGCAAATCGCTAAGCCCATAAGTATCGGTTTTTCGCGAAATCAGCTGCTTAAACGTGTCGAATGTGTTGAATGCTGGATTGGCAATGTATCTGGCTGAAACACCGTCGCGCGCTCGGTATATTCTTGATACGAGCTAAACATGCTGGTACTAAAGCCAACAATAAACAGAATCGGCAACAGCACCAGATACATCCAGCCCAATACTTTTTCCCAGCCCGGTGTGCCACGCGGCAGACCAAATCGGTTGGCGCCTGCATCGCCCTTGGCAAACAGTAAATACAGCACCAAAATTGCATTAATCAGCGGCACAATAAACAACAGAGACAACCAGCCACTGTGGTTACGGTCGTGCAGTCGGCGGATCATAAAAATAAAGCTATAAAATAAAAACACCACATAGCAGGCAATCAGCAATAACGTGCTGATCAATTGCACGGCTGTCGATTCAGAAGGAAAACTTGTAAAAATCAGACTAATAACCAGAACGGCAACCACCACCAAAATGGTAGAGAGCAGGCTCCATGCTGCAAAGGACAAACGGCCCATACGGCCTCGGGAGTTTAAAGGGCGATCAATGCTGCCAGGTACGGCAGGCGGAGTATTATCAGGTATCGTCATTTTTATAGGCCTTTTCATCAATGCTATTGTTATGGAAATGATTTAATCATTAAAAATATAGTCAAACATACCATTCAAAAATGTTATTGCTGCCACTTCGCCCAATCTTAGGCGAAGTGACTAAAAAAGGTTTAGATGTTCCATTCCACAAAGTTTTTGAGCAGTTGCAAGCCTGCGGTATGACTTTTTTCTGGGTGGAACTGCGTGGCAAACAGGTTGTCTTTGTGTATTGCCGTACAAAATTGCAGACCATAGTCACAGGTTGCTGCAATCACATCGTGCTGCTTTGGCTCAACGTAGTAACTATGCACAAAATAAAAACGGGCATCTTGCTCAATGTTGTTCCACATTGGATGGCTCGGATCGCCCTGATGGACTTGATTCCAGCCCATATGCGGTACTTTAAGGCCATCGATATCGGGGAAGTGCTTCACTACACCTTCAAAGATACCCAGCGCATCCGCTCCGCCATTTTCTTCCGAACGCTCAAGCAAAGCTTGCATGCCCACACAAATCGCCAGTACCGGTTTATTAAATGCAGCATGACGCACGACTTCGTCAATACCGGCATCACGCATGCCTTGCATACAATCACGCATTGCACCAACACCCGGAAAGACAATTTTATCGGCTTTGGCAATTAGTTTTGGGTCATTGGTCACATCGACCGTAGCCCCCACATGCTCAAGCGCTTTTGCCGCAGAGTGTAAATTTCCCATACCATAATCGAGAAGGGCTACACGGGTCATTACAGGCTCCCTTTGGTCGATGCAATGGTACCTGCCGCACGCGGATCGATTTCACAGGCCATACGCAGGGCACGGGCAAAGGCCTTAAATACGCTTTCGATTTGATGATGGCTGTTTTTGCCTTTGAGATTGTCGATATGAAGTGTCATCAGGGCATGATTGACAAAGCCTTGGAAAAATTCGGAAAACAAATCCACATCAAAGCTGCCAATGCGAGCGCGCGTAAACGGAATATCCATGAACAGACCCGGACGGCCAGACAGATCGACCACCACACGCGATAAGGCTTCATCGAGCGGTGCATAAAAATGACCGTAGCGACGTAAACCTTTTTTATCTCCCAAAGCCTGTGCAAAGGCTTGGCCTAAGGTGATACCACAGTCTTCGACAGTATGATGGTCATCGATCTCCAGATCGCCATCACAGTGAATATCAATATCAAATAGTCCATGTCGCTTGATTTGATCAATCATATGGTCTAAAAATGGAACTCCAGTGTTCAGTGTACCCTGACCCGATCCGTCGAGGTTCAAACGAACTCGAATCTTGGTCTCATTGGTATTTCTTACCACTTCACTGATACGTTCTGTCATGGACACGTTCCTCAAAAAACGTCAAAAATGATGAATATAAAGATCAATTCGCTGTGACAAAAAAAGTGACAGCACCATCGCTTGCTCAGGAGGGTTAATCAATGCCTATAACCGTACATGCTTATACTTCACTCGAAAACGAAGAAATGCGCACCCAGCTTGAGCGACTGTACGATACAAGTCCTGAATTTGGTGACGGGCAAGATGCAGTTGAACAATTAGAGCAAAATCTGGCTCAGTATACCACGGTTTATACAGCCGAATTTAACAGCAAGATTATAGGTGCAATCTGGTGTACAGGACAAGGAGAAAGCAAGATTCTTGAATATGTGGTGGTGCATCCAGCCAATCGTGGCCGAGGTGTCGCCGAGCGCTTGGTCAGCGAGGCATGCCGCCTTGAAGAAGAAAAAGGTGTAAACAGTTTTGAGCCGGGCTGTGGGGCCATTCACCGCTGTTTGGCGCATATTGGCAAACTATCGACCTGATCGGAGCCATTTATTGAGCGGTTTGGTTTAAAAATAGCCGCTTAAATAAAAAAACGCGTAACTGACTTGACCTTTGATGACGAAACCTGTTTAATACGCCCCATCGGCGCGATAGCTCAGTCGGTAGAGCAACGGATTGAAAA